>JBQCGO010000372.1:0-4352 GCA_051955575.1 Burkholderiaceae bacterium | reverse complement strand
TTCTCGATCCAGACGAACACTTCCTCGGCCATGATCGGCGACAGGCCGATGCTCGGCTCGTCGATCAGGCACAGCTTCGGCTGCTGCAGCCAGGCCTTGGCGAACTCGACCTGCTTCTGCTGGCCGCCGGACAGGTCGCCGGCCTGCGCGCGCCGCTTCTCGCGCACCGCCGGAAACGCGTCCAGCACTTCCTCGTAGCGCGTCTTCATCACCTTGCCGTAGCGCGCCGCGCGGCCCTGCAGCGGCAGCAGCAGGTTTTCCTCGACCGTCAGGTACGGGAACAGGCTCGACTCCTGGGGGATGCAGCAGATGCCGAGGTCGATCAGCCGGTGCGGCGCGATGCCGGAAATGTCCTGGCCGCGGAATCGCACCGCGCCGGATTTCGGCGCGAGGAAGCCGCAGATCGTCTTGACCGCGGTGGACTTGCCGGCGCCATTCAGGCCGATCAGCCCGCTCACCTCGCCCGCGTGCACCGCCAGCGAGATGTCGCGCAGCACGTCGATGTCCTGCGCGTAGCCGGCGGTGACGTTTTCCACCGACAGCAGCAGTTCGCCGTGCGGCGGCTGCATCGTTCCCGTCGTTGCCTCCGTCGTGACTCCGGTGGTCGCTTCAGTCATGGTCTCACTCATGCGCCGCCCCTCCGAGATAGGCCTCGATCACCGGCGGACTTTCGAGCACCTCGCGCGTCGGCCCTTCGGCGATCACGCGGCCGAGGTTCATGCAGACCGCGCGCTGGCACAGGTCGACCACGATCGGCATGTCGTGGCTGACGAGGATGAAGGTCTGTCCCTGCGCATGCCGGCGGCGGATGAACTTCGCCATCGTCTCGCGCATCACCGGGTGCACCGCGGCGAACGGCTCGTCCAGCAGCGCCAGGCGCGGCGGCTCGATGAAGCACATGCCGAACTCGAGCAGCTTGCGCTGGCCGCCGGACAGCGAGCCGGCGTCGAGGTAGCGCACGTGGGTCAGTGTCAGTTCTTCCAGCAGCGCGTCGCCGCGCCGGCCCGACTCCGCTTCCGACAGGCCCATCGCCATGCCGGCCACCAGCAGGTTGTCGAAGCACGAGATGCCGCCGAACACGCGCGTCAACTGGAACATCCGCAACAGGCCGCGGTGCGCGAGCTGCACCGTCGACAGCCGCGTGACGTTGTCGCCGGCGAACCAGACTTCGCCGGCGTCGGCGCGCAGGAAGCCGGACAACATGTTCAGCGCGGTGGTCTTGCCGGAGCCGTTCGGGCCGACCAGCCCGAGGATCTCGCCGGCCTCGACCGCGAAGTCGACACGGTCGACCGCGGCGACGCCGCCGAAGTGCTTGGACAGGCCGACGGTTTTCAGGAGCGTGGTCATGAACGGTCCTCCGCGGGATCGGCCGGCACGCCGGCCGAGGCGTCGCGCACCGCGCGCGTGCGCCAGCCGGTCGCCAGGCCCCACAGGCCGGTGCGGAAGAAGCGCGCGAAGACGATCACCAGGAACGAGAACACGATCATCTGGATGTTGCCGACGTCGCGCAGCCATTCGGACGCCAGGTAGACCAGCATCGCGCCGATGAACGGGCCGGTCAGCGTGCCGATGCCGCCGATCACCACCATCGAGATCACCAGGCCGGTCTGCAGCAGCAGGCCGAGCTCCGGACTGACCAACTGGCTGAAGGTGCCGTACAGCGAGCCGGCCAGGCCGCAGATCGCGCACGACAGCGCGAACGCCAGCGTCTTGTAGCGCACCACGTCGATGCCGCGCGTCTCGGCGCCGAGCGCGTCGTCGCGGATCGCCAGCCAGAAGCGGCCGGTGCGCCCGCGCATCAGCCAGTACAGCCCGAGCACGGTCAGCAGCACCATCGCCAGGAACAGGTAGTAGTAGCCGAGCCGGCTTTGCATCAGCGTGGGCACGTTCAGGCCCTGGTCGCCGCGCGTGAACTCGTGCGAGTTGCCGATCACCACGCGCGCGATCTCGGCGAACGACAGCGTGGTCAGCGCCAGGTACGGCCCTTTCAGCCGCAGCACGATGCGGCCGAGCACCCAGCCGATGACCGCGGTGGACACGATCGCGGCCGGGATGCCGACCGCCAGCGACACCTTCCAGTGGTAGTTGAGCAGCGCGGTGGTGTAGGCGCCGAGCATCGCGAACGCGGCCGGCGCCAGCGAGAACTGGCCGGTGAAGCCGGCCAGCAGGTTCCAGCCGAGCGCCTGCATCGCGAAGTACATGCTGACCACCATGATGCCCAGCGTGTAGGTGTTGGTCACGACCAGCGGCGCGGCCGCCAGCAGCACGACCAGCACCAGCGACGCGACCAGGTCGGTGCGCAGCCGGTTGGACCAGAGGTTGCGCGGCGTGCTCATACTTCCCTTCCCTTCTCGCCGAGCAGGCCTTCCGGCCGGAACAGCAGCACCAGGATCAGCACCAGCAGGCCGAACGCGTCGCGGTAATCGTAGGACACGTAGACCGCGAAGAACGACTCGGCCACGCCGAGCAGCAGCGCCGCCGCGATGCTGCCCCAGACCGAGCCCATGCCGCCGAGCACCACGATCACGTAGGACTTGATCGCCGGGAACGCGCCGACGTCGGGCGCTGGATTGATGATCGGCGCCAACAGGCCGCCGGCCAGCGCGGCGAGCAGGCCGGAGATCGCGAAGATCAGACTGGTCGCGCGGGTGGCGTCGATGCCGGCCAGCGACGCGCCGAGCCGGTTCTGCGCGACCGCCTGGATCTGCCTTCCCCACAGCGAACGCTTGATGAACACCGCCAGGCCGACCAGCAGCAGCAGCGAAATCACCGCCGCGATGCTCTTCTGCCCGTTCAGCATCACCGGGCCGAACGCGAAGCGCGGAATGTCGATCAGGTTCGGACCGCGGTACGGATACGGGCCGACGATCTTGTCGACCAGGTTGATCAGCAGCAGCGACAAACCGAAGGTCACCACCACCGCGTACTCGTCCTTCATGATCCGCCAGCTCGCGTAGCCGACGTACAGCGGGCGCATCAGCAATCGCTCCACGATCCAGCCGATCAGCGCGCCGCCGGCTGCTGCCAGCGGCAGCGCGATCCACGGCGAGATGCCGAGCTTCAGCGAGGTCAGCACGTAGATGTAGGCGCCGACCATGTAGAACTCGCCGTGCGCGAAGTTCACGATCTTCAGCACGCCGAAGATCATCGCCAGCCCCACCGCCATCAGCGCGTAGAACAGGCCGATGATCAGGCCGTTGATGAACAGGTCAAGCGCGAGCATCGCCGCCCTCCTTGGATGACGTTGCCTGCCGTTCGCGGCGCCACGGCGACGCTGCTTCGAGCCGCTGCGCGACCGCCAGCACGCGCCAGTCTTCGCCGCGGCGGCCGACCACCTGGATGCCGATCGGCACGCCGTCGGCGCTGCGGCTCCAAGGCAGCGACAGCGCCGGCAGCCCGGTCAGGTTGAACGGCAGCGTCAGTTGCGTGACGGCAGTGTGCAGCGGATAGGTCTTTCCTTCGATCGTCACGCTGGACGCGCCGGCCGGCGGCGCGGGCGCGCGCATCGTCGCGCAGATCAGGATGTCGGCATCGTCGAACACCGCGTCGATCCGCTCGGCCAGTTGCCGCCGCAGCCGCTGCGCCTTCACGTACCAGGCGCCGGGCAGGAACAGGCCGATCTCCAGCCGCGCGCGCACGTCCTCGCCGAGAGTTTCCGGCATGTGCTGCAGCCGTTCCCAGTCGGCGCAGGTGGCTTCGGCACAGATGGTGTTGAACTGGATCGCCGGCGCCGCTTCGCAGCCGTCGACCGCGCGCTCGACGCAGGCCGCGCCGTCGTCGGCCGCCACGCGCATCGCCTCGTCGATCGCGCCCCGCACCTCGCCGTCCAGCGGCTCTTCGAAGTAGCCGGTCAGCCGCGCGACGGTGCGTCCCGAGAGATTCCGGTACGCCCACGCCGGCAGCGCCGGCAGGTCGAGCATCGCGGCGAACAGCGCCGCGCAATTCGTGACGTTGTCGGCCAGCGGCCCGACGTGGTCGAGCGACGGCGCCAGATCGGCCACGCCGTCGCGCGGCAGCACGTCGTAGCTCGGCTTGAAGCCGACCACGCCGCAGCAGGCGGCCGGCACCCGGATCGAGGCCGCGGTGTCGGTGCCGACCGCGGCGGCCGCCATGCCGGCCGCGATCGCCGCGGCCGAGCCGCCGCTGGAGCCGCCCGGGATGCGCGTCAGATCCCACGGGTTGCGCGTGGGCGGGGTTATGACGCCATACGCGAATTCGTGCGTGTTCGTCTTGCCCATGATAATGGCGCCGGCCCCGCGCAGGGCCGCCACCAGTGCGGCGTCCTCGGAGGCCACGTTACCTGCCAGCACACGCGAGCCGGCGGTGGTCGGCAGACCGGCCACGTCGACGAT
>JBQCGO010000371.1:0-4004 GCA_051955575.1 Burkholderiaceae bacterium | reverse complement strand
CGCGCTGCACATGCATTTCGCCGACCGCACCGCGACCGGCTTCGGCATCGGCACCCATCTCACCAACGACACCGGCATCGCGCCGCTGAACATCGTGATGAAGCTGGTCCGCTGCAACGGCCAGCCGGTCGCGAAGCTGTCCGACTCGCCGGGCAAGACGCTTTGCAGCGACGAGACCTTCCTCGCCTATCTGCGGCAGGTGTTCCACGCGCCGGCGCCATGACGCTTACGCCCGGGTAGTTTTGACGCACTGCGCAAAACGTCATACACTTGGCGGATGAACATGACTGCCGAAACGTTGCGACGCCGCCCGCCGGAAATCTCCGGGATCAACCGCGGCTGAACGAAAGCAGGTCATGAAGCCACAGGTCGATCCTGTGGCTTTTTTTTTGAACCCGCCGCCGATCCGGTTGCCCGACCGTTCACCCTTACCGATTGCCCTTTTTCCTCGCCGCCCAGGAGCGCCCTCATGGAATTCAGCCAGTACGACACCGACAGCGTGATGTACGTGACCAACCGCCCCCCGCTGGTCTTCACCGAAGGCAGCGGCATGTGGATGACCGACCAGAACGGCAAGCGCTACCTCGATTACCTGCAGGGCTGGGCGGTCAACTGCCTCGGCCATTCGCCGCAGTGCATCCAGGACGCGCTGGCCGCGCAGGCACGGAAAATCATCAACCCGTCGCCGGCGTTCTACAACGAGCCGATGATCGGACTCGCGTCGCGGCTGACGGCCCACTCCTGCTTCGACCGGGTGTTCTTCGCCAACAGCGGCGCCGAGGCGAACGAGGGCGCGATCAAGCTCGCGCGCAAGTGGGGCAAGCTGAACAGGAACGCGGCCGGCGGCGACCGCTATGAAATCATCACCTTCGACCACAGCTTCCACGGCCGCACGCTGGCGACCATGTCGGCCTCGGGCAAGACCGGCTGGGACACGCTGTACGCGCCGCAGGTGAACGGCTTCCCGAAAGCCGAACTGAACGACATCGCCAGCGTCGAGGCGCTGATCAGCGAGCGCACCGTGGCCGTGATGCTGGAGCCGGTGCAGGGGGAAGGCGGCGTGATCCCGGCGTCGCGTGAATTCATGCAGCAGCTGCGCGCGCTGACGACGCGGCACGGCATCCTGCTGATCGTCGACGAGGTGCAGTCCGGCATGGGTCGCACCGGCGCGCTGTTCGCGTACCAGCTGTCGGGCATCGAGCCGGACATCATGACGCTGGGCAAGGGCATCGGCGGCGGCGTGCCGCTGTCGGCACTGCTCTGCAAGAAGGAGATCGCCTGCTTCGAGGCCGGCGACCAGGGCGGCACCTACAACGGCAATCCGCTGATGACCGCGGTCGGCATCGCGGTGATCGACACGCTGACCGCGCCCGGTTTTCTCGACTCGGTCCGCGGCAAGGGCGAATACCTGCGCGCGCAACTGCTGGCGCTGTCGGAGAAGCACGGGCTGGACGGCGAGCGCGGCGAAGGTTTGCTGCGCGCGCTGAAGCTCGGCAGCGACATCGGCCCGCAGATCGTCGAGGCGGCGCGCGACCTGAACCCGGTCGGCCTGCTGCTGAACTCGCCGCGGCCGAACCTGCTGCGCTTCATGCCGGCGCTGAACGTGACGACCGACGAGATCGACCGGATGATCTCGATGCTGTCCGGCATCCTCTCGACGCTCGGCCGCTAGGAAGACACTCGATGCGCGCCGCTCTGCGCGCATCGTCATACTGATCAGGGCGACTTGCCGCCCGGGCTGCCCGACGGCCCGGTGCCGGTGCCGCCGCCGCCACCGCCGATACCCTGCGAGCCGCCCGTGGTCGGCGCGCCCTGCTCGGAACCCACGCCCTGCGGCGCCTGGTTGCCGCCCGCCTTTTTTACCGGGCCCGACGGCACAGCATTTTTCCGGCCGCCGTAGTCGGCATTCATCACGTTGCGCAACTGCGGTTCCTGCGGCGGCATCTGCCGCGCGTAGTAGGCGGCGACCGCCTTGATGTCGTCGTCGCTCAGCCGCTTGGCGATCGTCTGCATCTGGCCGCTCGGGTCGGTGTTGCGGGCGCCGCTTTTCCACTCGTTCAGCACCGACACCAGGTAGCTGGCGTGCTGCCCGGCCAGGTACGGATAGACCGGCTGCTCGCCGGCGCCGTTCGGGCCGTGGCAATTGATGCAGGCCTGCACCCGCTTGCCGCTGTCGCCGACGTTGCTGAGCGTGCGGCCGCGCTGGAGCGCTGCGTCGCCGGCCTGCTCGGTCGACGACGGCCCCGGCGGATACAGCGACGCGTAATACTCCGACACCAGCTCCATCTGCTGCGGCGTCATCGCCTTCGCGATCGGGCTCATCACCGGGTTGTTGCGGCTGCCGTTGGCGAAGTTCTGCAACTGGCGCGACAGGTACTCGCGCGACTGGCCCGCGATGCGCGGAAAGCCGCCGGCCGGCATGCCCTGTCCCTGCGCGCCGTGGCAGCTCACGCAGGCGGTCACGCCGTTCGACGTGCCCTTGGTCGCGATCTGCGCGCCTTCGGATTGGTCGGCGCCGGCACCGCTCGCACCAGAGCCGCCTGCGCCGCTGCCGACTTTGGCGCTGTTGCCGCCGCTGTTGCCGCCGCTGTTGCCGCTTTGAGCTGCGGCGGCGACGGCGAGGCCGGTGGCGCCGGCAAGAAGGGCGGCCGAGAGAAGTCGATGGATCGGTTTCATGCGTGCACCAGCGGTCCGGGCGATTTGATGTAGTGCGACACGATCGCATCCGCCGCGCGGTAGGCCAGCGCGCCCACCGTGTCGGTCGGGTTGTACGACGCGTTCTGCGGGAAGTTCGAGGCGCCGATCACGAACACGTTCGGCGCATCCCAACTCTGCAGATACGGATTGACGACGCTGGTCGACGGGTCGCTGCCCATGATCGTGCCGCCGGTGTTGTGCGTGGTCTGGTACTGGGTGCTGGTGTACGGTCCCTTGCGCGGGCTGCCCGACACCTGCTTGCCGCCCATCGCCTTGGCCACGCCGACCGCCTTGTCGGTGATGTAGGCCGACATCTTCAGGTCGTTCTCGGGGAAGTCGAAGGTCATCCGGAGCAGCGGCAGGCCCCAGGCGTCCTTGTAGGTGGGATCGAGGTCGAGGTAGTTGGCCTTGATCGCGACCGAGCTGCCGTGCACACCCAGCGAGCAGGTGTGGTTGTAGTGCTTCGCCACCGCTCTTTTCCATTCGCTGCCCCAGGCCGGCGTACCGGGCGGGGTCGGATGGAATTCGATCGGCCGGCCATGGCTCATTACCTCGCCGACGTAAGCGCCGCCGAGAAAACCGAGCGGGCCGTGGTCGAAGTTGTCGCTGACGAAGTCCGCCATCACGGTGCCGTTCGCGCCGGAGCGCATGAACGGATTGATGTTGATCGATTCGTCGAAGAACACCTGCGCCGCGCTGGTGGTCTGGTACGCGTAGTTGCGGCCGACGTTGCCCTTGCCGGTGGCCGGGTCGTACGGCATCCCGATGCCGGACAGCAGCAGCATGCGCACGTTGTTCAGCGCGAAGCCGCCGAGGATCACCATACGCGCCGGCTGTTCGAATTCCTGGCCCTCGCCGTTCACGTAGGTCACGCCGGTGGCCTGCCCGCTCTGCTTGTCGACGTTGATCCGCAGCACGTGGCACTGGGTGCGCAGCGTGAAGTTCTTGTCCTTCAGCAGCACCGGCAGCAGGATGGTCTGCGGCGACGATTTCGCGTAGTGCTCGCAGCCGAACCGTTCGCAGTAGCCGCAGAACATGCAGGTGTTCAGCGTCATGCCTTCCGGGTTGGTGTACGGCTGGCTCATGTTCGACGACGGCTGCGGAAACGGGTGATAACCGAGTTCGGTCGCCGCCTTCCGGAACAGTGCCGAGCCGTAAGGCTCCTTCATCGGCGGCGTCGGATAGCCGCGCGAGCGCGGGTCCTCGAACGGGTTGCCGCCGGCGATCTTCTTGCCTTGCACGTTGCCGGCCTGCCCCGCCACGCCCAGCAGATATTCGAAGCGGTCGTAGTACGGCTCCATCTCCGA
>JBQCGO010000370.1:0-4817 GCA_051955575.1 Burkholderiaceae bacterium | reverse complement strand
AGACCATGCGCACGCTCGTTCACCTGTCCGATCTCCACTTCGGCCGCATCGCTCCCGAACTGATCGCGCCGCTGGCCCGGATCGTCCGCCGCATCGATCCGGACCTGGTGGTGGTGTCGGGCGACCTGACGCAGCGCGCGCGCAGCGCCGAGTTCAGGGAAGCCCGGACGTTCCTGGCCGCGCTCCCGACGCCGCAGATCGTCGTGCCCGGCAATCACGACATTCCGCTGCACAACGTGTTCGCCCGCTTCCTGCAGCCGCTCGACAAATTCCGGCGCTACATCACCGCGAATCTGGAGCCGTTCCACCTGGACCAGGAAATCGCGGTGCTCGGCGTGAACACCGCTCGCTCGCTGGCGATCAAGGACGGCCGCATCAACGCGGCGCAGTTCGCGCAGGTTCGTGCGCGCCTGTGCGGATTGGACAGCCGCATCGTCAAGATCGTCGTGACGCATCATCCCTTCGACCTGCCGGAAGATTTCGGCGGCGAGAACCTGGTCGGCAGGGCCGGACCGGCGATGCGGGTGTTTGCGGATTGCGGCGCCGACGTCCTGCTGGCGGGACACATGCACGTCGCGCATGCGGGAACGACCGCGGCAAGGTATCCGATCGGGGCCTATTCCGCGCTGGTGGTCCAGGCCGGCACGGCCACCTCCACCCGCGGCAGAGGCGAAGCCAATTCCTTCAATGTGCTGCGCATCGACTCGCCAAGCATCGCCATCGATCGTTATCGCTGGATGGATCAGACGGCGGATTTCGCCCTGGCCGGCACCGAATCCTTCGAACGGGTTCCGGGCGGCTGGACCGCCGCCGGGCTCGGCTAGCGGCACGACGTCGATCGGCTCGGCAAAACCGATTTTCTTGGAAGCTCGTTCAGGAGCGGTTCATGCAGTTTTCGGAAGGATGGATGCACCGGGACCGTTCGCCATCGCTCGCGCTGTCGATCTGCATCCTGGTATCGCTGGGCATCTTCGGCGTCCTCGCGTTGAACGTGATCGAGCATGGCGGACTGCCTTTCGATTCACCGATCCTCCTGTCCGTGCATCGCCATGCGTCGCCGGCGCTCGACGGCGTCATGATCTTCCTCACCCGGATCGGCTCGGCCTTCTTCCTGGTGCCGTGCAGCCTGGCGATTGTCGTCGTCCTGGCGTACCGCCGCCGGCGCCGGGCGGCGGTGTTCTGGCTGCTCGCGGTCGGCGGCGCGATCCTCCTGAACGTGCCGATCAAGCATGCGGTCGCGCGGGTCCGGCCTCACCTCTGGCTGTCGAAATTGCCGGAGACGACATTCAGCTTCCCGAGCGGGCACGCGGTGCAGTCGATGGCTGTCGTCGCCGCGCTTGTGCTGCTGTCGCATCGAAGCCGGAACGCGGGAAGGGTGCTCGCGGCGGGCGTGCCGTTCGTCTTCCTGGTCGGGCTGTCGCGCGTCTACCTCGGCGTACATTACCCGTCGGACGTGCTCGCCGGCTGGGCAGCCTCGCTCGTCTGGGTGTGCAGCTTGCGGCTGGCGCTCGGTCGGCCGGTCGGCGGGTCCGGTGAAATGCCGCCGGGGCCGGAATGAGCATGCGTTTCTGTCCCGCTTTCCGGCTGTCCGAATTCTCTCGGACAGCCAGCCGGCCAACCCGGCACGAGAGACAGCGCGACGATACCGAGGAGCGGGGCAGTCAAGTCCGTCAGGTTACCTTTGATCCAGGGAAGGTTCTCGCAAAGGAATCCCGGACCGAGCACGACGCCGACCCAAAGATGGCCGCCGGCAGGGTTACAGGCGAAAGAAGTCCGGCATGGCAGTCTGCCGAGCGCGGCGACGAGAGGAGTGAATGTGCGGGCGTACGGACGATCGGGACGAGTCGCGCCAGGAAGAAGGCCTTTCACCGTGCCGCGCTGGTTGCCGCGGGATTCGGCGTAGCGATTGCAGCGTCGCCTGCAACCACGCCCGATTGCCGAAAACGGCAGCGGGCTGCGAGCGAGCGGGCGCGTGCCGCGGGATCAAGCGGAACGGCCGTCCGATCGCGAACTCGCCATCACTCGCCATTCCTCGTCATTGCGCCGCTTAGGCAGCGGCACAATGACGAGTTCGGGACTGGCATATGTCGCGCGCATCGCGAACCCGGGGCAGGTTCGCTCCGAGCCGGCGTCCGGACGTTTTCACACGAGTCGATTCAAACGACGCGCCTCGCGAAACGAAAGTCGCTACACCTTCACGCCGAGATATTTCTCGATGACGCCGCTGGAGCGGTGCAATTCGGCCGGCGTGCCTTCGTGGACAATGTGGCCGTTGTTCAGGATGTAGCAGCGGTGGGACAGCGACAGCGCCGCCGCGACGTTCTGCTCGACCACGATCACGGTATGTCCGCGCTCGGCCAGGCCGCGGCAGACCTGCGTCAGATCCTTGACGATCAGCGGCGCCAGGCCTTCGAACGGCTCGTCCAGCAGGATGATGCGCGCGTTGCGGATCATCGCGCGGGCGATGGTCAGCATCTGCTGCTCGCCGCCGGACAATTCCTTGCCGCGGTTCTTGCGCCGCTCGTCCAGTCGCGGGAAGGTGCGGTAGATTTCCTCGAACGATTGCGGTTTGTCCGCCGACATCGCCGCCAGCTGCAGATTCTCGTGGACCGTGATGCTGCCGAAGATGCGCCGCTCCTCCGGCACCAGCTGCATGCCGCGCTTGGCCAGCTCGTGCGGCGGCATGCCCTGCACCTCTTCGCCGTCGAGCCGGATCTTGCCGGTGCGCGGCTGGACCACGCCCATCAGCGTCTTCAGCGTCGTGCTTTTTCCGGCGCCGTTGCGGCCCAGCAGGGCCACGACCTCGTTCTGCTCCACGTGCAGCGAGACGTCGAACAGGATGTGCGAGTCGCCGTAGTAGCTGTTGATGTTTTCCGCTTCAAGCAGGCTCATGCTCGTGCATCCCTCCGAGATAGGCAGCTTGCACGCCGGGGTCGCGGCGGATTTCTTCCGGCGTGCCCTCGGCCAGCTTGCGGCCTTCGTACAAGACAGTGATTCGTTCGGCGATCTCGAACATGACGTCCATGTCGTGTTCGACGATGACCATGGTGCGTCCGGCGCGGATCGATTTCAGCAGGCCGACGATGTGCACGCGTTCCTCGGGGCCGAGGCCCGCCAGCGGTTCGTCGAGCAGCAGCACGTTGGCGCCGGTGGCCAGCGCCAGGCCGATCTCCAGGCGCCGCTTCTCGCCGTAAGGCAGTTCGGACACGAGGCTGTCGGCGCGGGGCGACAGGCCGACCAGCGCAATCGCGGCATCCACCTGTTCATCGAGATCGGAGACGCGATGCAGACCGCGCAGCAGGTCTAGCTTGAAGCGGCCGCGCTTGCGCGCCAGCACCGGGATCTCGACGTTCTGGCGTACCGTCATCGACTCGAACAGCTGGTTGATCTGGTAGCTCTTGCTCATGCCGAGCTGGCACACCGTCGTCACGCCCGCGCCGGTGATGTCCTGGCCGCGCAGAGAGACAGTGCCGTGGGTCGGCTGAACTTCGCCGGCGAGCATCTTGAAGAACGTCGACTTGCCGGCGCCGTTCGGACCGATCACACCGCGCAGTTCGCCCTCGGCCAGCGAGAACGAGACGTCGCTGACCGCGGTCAGGCCGCCGTACTGCTTGGTGATGCCGCGCGCTTCCAGCACCGGGCGGCCGGCCGCGCTGCCGTCGACCGGGACGATGGCCAGCGGCGCATGGGGCTGCACCGTTTCCACGCTCGTCGTGGCCTCCGGCCTGGCGCGTTTCCGGCGCACCAGCGCGAGCAGCGCGCCCGCCACGCCATGGCGGAACACCGTGATCAGCACCACGAACACCGCGCCCAGCACCAGCTTCCAGTAGGCGCCGATACCCGGAATGTGCTGCAGCGCGTCGTACAGGTAGAGCCAGATGAACGCGCCCAGCGTCGGTCCGAGCAGGGTGCCGGCGCCGCCGATCACGGTCTGGATCACCAGCTGTCCCGAGGTATCGATCAGGAAGGCGTCGGGCGGCATGTAGTTCTGGAAAATGCCGAGCAGACCGCCGGCCAGTCCGCCGTAGGCGGCGGCGATGACGAACACCGCCAGCTTGTAGCGCTGGATCGCGTGACCGAGCGCAGTTGCGCGGATCGGGTTGCCGCGAATCGCGGTCAGCACCGTGCCGAACGGCGAGCAGACGATGCGGCGGGCGATCAGGTAGCCGACGAAGAAGAACGCCGCGATCAGCCAGTACATCGGCCAGCCGCTGGAGATGTTCAGCACGAACGAGCCGAATCCCAGTTTGGGAGACGGGACGCCGGAAATGCCGTTCTCGCCGCCGGTGAACGCCTTCAGCGGCGAGTTCTCGATGAAGAAGAACATTTCGCCGAATGCCAGCGTGCTCATCGCGAAGTAGATGCCGGTGCGGCGCAGCGTGAGGAAGCCGATGATCAGCCCCGCGACGGACGCGACCGCGGTCCCGATCAGCAAGGCCAGCAGCATGTTGCCGACCAGCCCTTCGGTCAGCAGGTAGGCCGTCACGAAGCCGCCGGTGCCGTAGAACGCGGCCTGTCCGAACGACAGCAGGCCGGGGTAGCCGAACAGCAGGTCGAAGCCGAGGCCGAACAGACCCCAGATCAGGATGCGCGACAGCAGGTCGGGGCTGACGCCGACCAGCGGCAGCACGAACGGCGCGATCAGCAGGCCGATCGCGACTGCGATTTCCGGCCAGAAGCGCTTGAGCGCCGATTTCTCGCTAGCGGCGGTTTTCATTCGCGACCCTCCTGGCCCATGATGCCCTGCGGCCGCAGGATGAGCACGAGAGCCATGACGACGAACAGCATCACATCGGAATAGGCGGGATCGAACATGG
>JBQCGO010000369.1:0-6183 GCA_051955575.1 Burkholderiaceae bacterium | reverse complement strand
CGCAGGAGTTCGTCGCGAAGATCGCCGCCGGCCGCAAGCAGTACCTGGACGGCTTCCACATCGCGTTCGACAACTGGCATTCGACCGACAGCCCGGAAAACACCGCGCTGTCGCAATCGATCTACCTTGCGCTACGCGACCGCGCCGGGCTGATCACGACCCGCACCGTCGAGCAGTTCTACGATCCGGTCAAGAACATGTTCCTGCCGGACCGCTACATCAAGGGCGAGTGCCCGAAATGCGGCGCGCCGGACCAGTACGGCGACTCCTGCGAGAACTGCGGCGCGGTGTACGCGCCGACCGACCTGAAAAATCCGTATTCCACGCTGTCCGGCGCGACGCCGGTGCGCAAGTCGTCCGAGCATTTCTTCTTCCGGCTGTCGGACTCGAAATGCGTCGAGTTCCTGCGCGGCTGGGCGCTCGATCCCGGCCGGCTGCAGCCGGAAGTGGCCAACAAGGCGCGCGAATGGCTGGAAGGCGGCGACGACGAAGCGGGCGGCCTCGGCGACTGGGACATCAGCCGCGACGCGCCCTATTTCGGCATCGAGATTCCGGACGCGCCGGGCAAGTATTTCTACGTCTGGCTCGACGCGCCGGTCGGCTACCTGGCCTCGCTGAAGAATTACTTCGACAAGACCGGCCGCGATTTCGACGCCTTCCTGGCCGACCCGGCGACCGAGCAGTATCACTTCATCGGCAAGGACATCACCTACTTCCACACGCTGTTCTGGCCGGCGATGCTGCACTTCGCCGGGCGCAAGGTGCCGAACAATGTGTTCGTGCATGGCTTCATCACCGTGTCCGGCGAAAAGATGTCCAAGTCGCGCGGCACCGGCATCTCGCCGCTGCGTTACCTGGACATCGGCATGAACCCGGAATGGCTGCGCTACTACATCGCCGCCAAGCTGAACGCGAAGGTCGAGGACGTCGACTTCAACCCGGACGACTTCGTCGCCCGCGTCAACTCGGACCTGGTTGGCAAATATGTCAACATCGCCAGCCGCGCGGCGGGATTCATCGCCAAGCGCTTCGACGGCCGGCTCACGATGGCATGGGCGAACGACGGCGACGCGTTCCTGCGCAACCTGCGCGAGCGCGCCGGCGAACTGGCGGCGCTGTATGAAGGCCGCGAATACGGCAAGGCGCTGCGCGCGGTGATGGAACTGGCCGATGAGGTCAATGCGTATACCGACGCCAACAAGCCGTGGGAACTGGCGAAGGATCCGGCGAAGGAAGCGGCGCTGCACGAGGTTTGCAGCCGGTTGCTGGAAGCGTTCCGGGTACTGACGATCTACCTGAAGCCGGTGCTGCCGGCGCTGGCCGGGCGCGTCGAGGCGTTGCTGAATATTGCGCCGCTGATGTGGGACGACGTTTCGCGGCCGTTGCCGGACGGGCATCGGGTGAATGCCTATTCGCATCTGATGACGCGGGTGGAGCCGAAGATGCTGGATGCGTTGTTTGAGGTGGAGGGGAGCAAGGAAGTTGGCAGTCCTTCTGCGAAAGCGGCTCCTGTTCAAGCGCCTTCTGCGAAGATCGTCAGTGCTTCAGGGGAAACCCATCCCCTCCCCAACCCTCCCCTTGAAGGGGAGGGAGAGGTCAGCGGGGCGATCGAGGCGATCGCCCCGGAGATCAGGATTGACGACTTCGCGAAGGTGGATTTGCGGATTGCGCGGATCGTCGACTGTGCGCCGGTCGAGGGTTCCGACAAGCTGCTGCGGTTGACGCTGGACGTCGGCGAGGGCCGCATGCGCAACGTCTTCTCGGGCATCAAGTCGGCCTACCAGCCGGAAGACTTGGTCGGCAAGCTGACGGTGATGGTGGCCAACCTGGCGCCGCGCAAGATGAAGTTCGGCGTGTCCGAAGGCATGGTGCTGGCCGCGTCGGCGGCCGACGAGAAGGCCGACCCGGGCATCTACGTGCTGACGCCCTGGCCCGGCGCGAAACCCGGCATGCGGGTGCGCTGAAACACCGGCGGCCAGCGGCCCCGCTGGCCGTTCAACTGAAGTCGTTCAGCCGCTCACCCGCCCAGCGTCTTCGGATCGTCCGACACCGACGTGCTCTTGACCTTGCCCGTAGTCGTGTCGAAGTGCACGTTGAACAGTTGCGTCGGCGGATTCGTCGCGAAATAGCGCCAGTCCCAGACTTCCTCGTTCAGGCGCTTGAAGGGCACCACCGACAGCGGCCGGCCGAGCAGCCAGCGCACGTCGCCCTTGGTCATTCCCGGCTGGACCTTGTCGAATGTCTCCTTGGTCAGCGCCTGGTGGTAATCCTGCAGCTTGCCGTCGCTGCCGATCCGGAACATGAAGGTGCGCGCGCCTTCCGGCCCTTTCGGGTATTCGAGGATGCGGTTGCCGTCGTCGTCTTCCCACACCGTGTCCGGCTTGCCCATCACCTGGCGCACGTCGGCCTCGGCGGAAACGCCCTTTTCCAGCTTGTCGAGGCCGAACTCCTCGATCGGGTTGCCGTTGCGGTCGCAACCGGCGGCGAACAGCAGGCCGGCGATGCCGAGCAGGAGGGCGATCAGTCGATTCATCGGTTTCCTTTCGTGATGCGACGCCAAAAGCGCCAGAGCGCCAAGGTACAATATCCCGTTTCGATTCCACCCCAGGCGAATAATTCATGAAATTCTCCAAGCAGCAGACCCGCTACGTCTCGGAATTCGACCAGTTCATCGAGCACCTGAAGCAGGAACGGCCGTACATCGAGGAAGAGCAGCGGCTAGGCCGCGCGATCCATTGGGACCACCTGCCGCTGACGCTGGAAGACCAGATGCGCGAGCGCGAATCCCGCATCCGCCAGCAACCCTACGTCTACCAGAACAAGGTCTGACCGGTGAGCGCCGCGCCGTCCGCGCCGGATGTCGACAGCGTGCTCGCCGTGGCGAACGACAGCACGCCGGACACCGTCGACGGCGTGGCCTTCGCGCGGCTGTACGGCGAGCCGCTGTTCAAGCTGCCGAACGACCTCTACATCCCGCCCGACGCGCTGGAAGTCTTCCTCGAAGCGTTCGAGGGACCGCTCGACCTCCTGCTCTACCTGATCCGCAAGCAGAACTTCAACATCCTCGACATCCCGCTGGCGCAGGTCACGCTGCAATACCTCGAGTACGTCGAGCAGATCCGCGCAAGCAACCTGGAGCTCGCGGCCGAGTATTTGCTGATGGCGGCAATGCTGATCGAGATCAAGTCGCGCATGCTGCTGCCGGTGAAGAAGGCCGACACCGGCGAGGAAGCCGAGGACCCGCGCGCGGAACTGGTGCGGCGGCTGCTCGAATACGAGCAGATGAAGCTCGCCGCGCAGCAGCTCGATGCGCTGCCGCAGGCCGGCCGCGACGTGGTGCGCGCGCAGGCGACGATCGAGCAGGTCAGCGTGGTGCGCTGGCCGGAAGTGAACGCCGACGACCTGCGCGCCGCCTGGGCCGACGTGCTGCGGCGCGCGAAGCTGACCGCGCATCACACCATCAGCCGCGAGGAACTGTCGGTGCGCGAGCACATGACCGCGATCCTGCGCCGGTTGCAGAGCGCGCGCTTCATCGAGTTTTCGGAGCTGTTCGATCCGTCGCGCGGCGTGCCGGTGGTGGTCGTCAATTTCGTCGCGCTGCTCGAACTGGCCAAGGAAACGCTGATCGAGGTGACGCAGGCCGAAGCCTTCGCGCCGATCTACGTGCGGCTGTCGTATTCACCGGCCTGAGCCGGCGCCTGTCCTCATCATTCCTGCCGGCGCGCTCGCCGCGCTCCCGTTCCCGGAATTCCCTGCCATGAAAATCATTTCTTCCATCGACGAACTGCGCGACCAGCTGCGCGGCCAGTTGCGCACCGCCTTCGTGCCCACGATGGGCAACCTCCACGAAGGCCACCTGTCGCTGATGCGGCTGGCGCGCCGGCACGGCGATCCGGTGGTCGCGTCGATCTTCGTCAACCGGCTGCAGTTCGGCCCGAACGAGGATTTCGACAAATACCCGCGCACCTTCGCCGACGACGTCGCGAAGCTGGAAAAGGAAGGCGTGTACGTACTGTTCGCGCCGACCGAGAAAGACCTGTACCCGGAACCGCAGGAATTCCGCGTGCGGCCGCCGGAAGATCTCGGCGACATCCTCGAAGGCGAGTTCCGCCCCGGCTTCTTCGGCGGCGTGACCACCGTGGTGATGAAGCTGTTCGCCTGCGTGCAGCCGCGCGTGGCGGTGTTCGGCAAGAAGGACTACCAGCAGCTGATGATCGTGCGCAAGATGGCGCGCCAGTTCGCGCTGCCGACCGAGATCGTCGCCGCCGAGACCTTTCGCGCCGAGGACGGCCTCGCGCTGTCGTCGCGCAACGGCTACCTGTCGGCCGAGGAGCGGATCGAGGCGCCGACGCTGTACCGCGTGCTGCGCGAGACCGCAGCGGCGGTCGCCGCCGGCGCAGGCGACCTGACGGCGCTGGAACGGCAGGCGATGGCAACCCTGGCCGGCCGCGGCTGGAAGCCGGATTACGTCGCGATCCGCAAGCGTGCCGACCTGCAGCCGCCGTCGCCGGCCGACCGCGCGGCAGGTGCGCCGCTGGTCGTGCTCGCGGCCGCGAAGCTTGGCGCGACGCGGCTGATCGACAACCTGGACATCTGATGGCGGCCGGCGCGCGTTGCCGGCGCGCGCTCCTCGCCGCCAGCCTGGCCTGCCTGGCCGTTTCCGGCGTCGCCGCGCCGCCCGGACCTTCCCCCTCGCCTGCTGTCCGCTCGCCGGTCAGCGCTATCGACGACGCCGGCAACCGCGTGTCGCTGCCGGCGCCGGCGCGCCGCATCGTCAGCCTCGCGCCGCACGTCACCGAACTGCTGTACGCCGCCGGCGCCGGCGGCCGCGTCGTCGGCGCCAGCGACTATAGCGACTATCCGCCGGCGGCGCGCGCGATCCCGTCGGTCGGCGGCGCAGCATCCATCGACATCGAGCGCATCGTCGCGCTGCGCCCGGACCTGATCGTCGCCTGGCGCGGCGGCAACGCGCCGGCGCAGATCGCGATGCTGCGCCGGCTCGGCCTGCCGGTGTTCGAAAGCGCACCGCAGCGGCTGGAAGACATTGCCTCGTCGATGGAACGCCTGGGCCGGCTGGCGGGCACGCCGGCGACGGCGGTTGCGGCGGCACGCGCCTTTCGCGATCGCCTGCACGCCCTTGCGGAACGCTATCGCGACCGATCGCCGGTCACCGTGTTCTACCAGGTCTGGGGTGAGCCGCTGATGACCTTCGGCGGCGACAGCCTGATCGCTGCGGCGGCGCGGTCGTGCGGTGGCGTGAACGCGTTCGCGGCGCTGGCCGCGCCGGCGCCGACGGTGAGCGTCGAGGCGGTGGTGGCGCGCAACCCGGAAGCGATCTTCCTGGTCGGCGACGGCGGCAATGCGCCGGACGGCTGGCGGCGCTTCCCGGACTTGCCGGCGGTCGCCCGGGGCAACCTGTTCGCGCTGCCCGCCGACTGGGCGAGCCGTCCGGGACCGCGCATCCTCGACGCCGCCGAAGCGATCTGTCGCGATCTCGACCTCGCGCGATCGCGCCGGCCGGCGCGCGACTGAAACCCGCTCCGTTCAGATCGCTCCGCTTTCCGCACGCGGCACGAACAGCGTGCGCCCATCGTGCACGATCATTTCCACCGGATGCCCGAGGCAGCGCGCGAGTGCGTCGGGCTGCATCACGTCGGCAACCGGGCCTGCCAGCCAATCGCCGCCGTCCATCAGCAACAACGCGTGGGTGGCGGCCTCGCGCGCCAGGTTCAGGTCGTGCCCGGCCATGACCGCGAGGTTCCCGCGTCCCCGGCACAGCGTCGACAGGTGCCGCATCAGCCGCACTTGGTGCGCGAGGTCGAGCGCGGTGGCCGGCTCGTCGAGCAGCAGCAGCGGCGCTTCCTGCGCCAGCAGCGCGGCGAGCGCGACGCGCTGGCGCTCGCCGCCGGACAGCGTGCGCACGTCGCGCGCGGCGAAGCGCTCGGCGTCCATCGCCGTGAGCGCCGCGCGCGCGGCCGCGACGTCGACCGGCGTGTCCCAGATTCGTCCCGCCGTGCGCGCATGACGCGCCATCAGCACCGTGTCCAGTGCGGCGTGGCCGAAGGCATCGGCGCGGCCCTGCGGCAGGAACGCGCGGCGGCGCGCCAGCTCGGCCGGAGTCCAATTCGAGAGCGGACGGCCGTCGAGCCATATCGTGCCGCCGTCTGATGTGGTCGCGTCGAG
>JBQCGO010000368.1:0-5291 GCA_051955575.1 Burkholderiaceae bacterium | reverse complement strand
TATGCCGCGCTGGCGATCACCGACGACTGCTCGGTGGCCGGCGTGGTCCGGGCGCACGTGGCGGCGAAGGCGGCCGGCTTGCGACTCTTGGTCGGCAGCGAGTTCACGCTGGTCGATGGCATGCGTCTGGTGCTGCTGGCGATGAACCGCGACGGCTACGGCAACCTGTGCGAACTGATTACCACGGCACGGCGCGCCGCCGCCAAGGGACAGTACCTGCTGACGCGCGAGGATCTGGATCGCGGGATCGCGAATTGCCTCGTGCTATGGCTGGCAAGCGCCCGGCGTCCGGAGGAAGCGAACCGGCTCGATGGCGAGTGGCTGATGACCCGCTTTGCCGGCCACTGCTGGATCGCGGTCGAACTGCATCGCAGCGTGCACGATCCGCGCACGCTGGCGGTGCTGACCGAACTGGGCCGCGCCACCGGCGTGCCGCTGGTGGCGATCGGCGGCGTGCTGATGCACCACCGTTCCCGCAAGCCGCTGCACGACGTATTGACCGCGATCCGGCTCGGGCAGCCGGTCGCCTCGCTCGGCCGCAAGCTGCTGCCGAACGGCGAGCGGCATTTGCGCACCATTTCCCGGCTGTCGGCGGTCTATCCGCCAGAACTGTTGGCCGCGACGCTGGAAGTCGCCCGCCGCTGCACCTTCTCGCTCGACGAGATCCGCTACCAGTACCCGCAGGAAGTGGTGCCCGAGGGCGAGACGCCGGCATCGCATCTTGGGGCACTGGTCGAGCAAGGCTTGCAGCGGCGCTATCCGGCCGGCGTGCCGCAGACGCTGCGGCAGACGGTCGCGCATGAACTGGCGCTGATCACCGAACTCGGCTACGAGCCGTATTTCCTGACCGTGCACGACATCGTCGCCTTTGCCCGCTCCCGCGGCATCCTGTGCCAGGGGCGCGGCTCGGCGGCCAATTCGGCCGTCTGCTATTGCCTTGGCATCACCGAAGTCGATCCGTCGCGCATGCAAGTGCTGTTCGAGCGCTTCATCAGCCGCGAGCGCAACGAGCCGCCGGACATCGACGTCGACTTCGAGCACGAGCGGCGCGAAGAGATCATTCAGTACCTATATGGGAAATACGGCCGCGACCGCACCGCGCTGGCTGCCGCCCTGATCACCTACCGGCCGAAGTCGGCGATGCGCGATGTCGGCAAGGCGCTCGGGCTGTCGCTCGACCAGGTTGACCGGCTCGCGAAGGGGCTGGTCTGGTGGGACCGGCATGCGATCCGGCCCGAGCGGCTGATTGAGGCCGGCTTCGATCCGGAGCATCCGCTGATCGGCAGACTGCTGGAGTTCGTTGACCTGATCATCGGCTTTCCTCGTCACCTGTCGCAACACAGCGGCGGCTTCGTGATCGCGCAAGGGAAACTGTCGCGGCTGGTGCCGATCGAGAATGCGGCGATGCCGGAACGCACCGTGATCCAGTGGGACAAGGACGATCTGGACGCGATGGGCCTCTTGAAGGTCGACGTACTGGCGCTCGGCATGCTGACCGCGATCCGCAAGGCGATCGACCTGGTCAACGGCACCCGCGGCCGCCACGATGCGGCGGCGCTGACGCTGGGCACGATTCCCCCTGAAGATCCGGCCACCTACGCGATGCTGTGCCGGGCCGATTCGATCGGCGTGTTCCAGGTCGAGAGCCGGGCGCAGATGACGATGCTGCCGAGATTACAGCCGCGCTGCTACTACGACCTGGTGGTGCAGGTGGCGATCGTGCGGCCGGGACCGATCATGGGGAACATGGTCCATCCGTACCTGAAGCGGCGCAGCAAAGAAGAAGAGATCACCTATCCGAGCAACGCTGTCAAAAGCGTGCTGGAGCGCACGCTCGGCGTGTCGATCTTCCAGGAACAGGTGATGCAGCTGGCGATGGTCGCGGCCGGCTTCACCGCCGGCGAAGCGGATCAGCTGCGCCGGGCGATGGCGGCCTGGAAGCGGCGTGGCGGACTGGAGCCGTTCCGCGACAAACTGCTGAGCGGGATGCTGGCGCGCGGCTATGAAAGCGCGTTCGCCGAACGCATGTTCGAGCAGATCAAGGGCTTTGCCGAGTACGGGTTTCCGGAGTCGCACGCGGCCAGTTTCGCGCTCTTGGTCTACATCTCCGCCTGGCTCAAATGCCACGAGCCGGCGGCGTTCGTGGCAGCGTTGCTGAACAGCCAGCCGATGGGCTTTTATGCCGCCAGCCAGATCGTGCAGGATGCGAAGCGGCATCGCGTTCTCGTGCATCCGGTCGATGTCACCGCCAGCGATTGGGATTGCACGCTTGTACCAGGCAAGGGAAGCCAGCCGACGATCCGACTCGGCCTACGGATGGTGAAGGGATTAAGTCGCGACAGTGCGCAGCGCCTGGTGGCGGCGCGGCAGGCGCAGCCGTTTGCAGATGTTGCCGGTCTCGTCGCCCGGGCCCATCTCGACCAGCGCGACTGGCAGGCGCTGGCGAAGGCCGATGCATTGCGTCCGCTGGCCGGACATCGGCGCATCGCGCTGTGGCGTACGCTCGGCATCGAGCCAGCCCGAGTCGAGTCGCTGCTGCCGGCCGCAGTCGAACCGGTCCAGCATGACCTGTTTGCCAGGCCGGCGGAAGGCGAGGACGTGCTGCAGGACTATGCAAGCACCGGCCTGACGCTGCGCCGCCACCCGCTGGCACTGCTGCGACCACGGCTATCGAAGATGCGGCTCGCGCCGGCCTCGGTCATTGCCCGGTCCCGACATGGACAGCTGATCCGCACTGCCGGCGTCGTCACCTGCCGGCAGAGCCCGGCCACCGCCAACGGAATCGTCTTCGTCACGCTCGAGGACGAAACGGGAATGATCAACGTGATCGTCTGGAAAACGACCGGCGAGCGGTTCCGGAAGGAACTCTTGGCCGCCCGGTTGCTGACGGTGTTCGGCACCATCCAGCGGCAAGGGCCGACCGTGCATGTGGTGGCCGGGATGCTGCGGGACGATTCGGCACTGCTGGGTTCCCTGCATGCCGCCAGCCGCAATTTCCAATAACACGGTCGGGAGGACACGCCCCCCAAATGAAAAGGCCCTGCCTGTCGGCAGGGCCGGGTTCCCGATGTGATCTGGTGGGCCTCCCGTGAGTCGAACACGGCACCAACGGATTATGAGTCCGCTGCTCTAACCAGGCATGAGCTAGAGGCCCGTTTCATGCGAACGCGGCGCTCACATGAAAAACCCCGGTTTCCCGGGGCGTGAAGCGGTGCGGCTCAGCTTCCTTCGAGGAAGCTCTTGAGCTTGTCGGAGCGCGACGGGTGACGCAGCTTGCGCAGCGCCTTGGCCTCGATCTGGCGGATGCGTTCGCGGGTCACGTCGAATTGCTTGCCGACTTCCTCCAGCGTGTGGTCGGTGGACATCTCGATGCCGAAGCGCATGCGCAGCACCTTGGCTTCGCGCGGGGTCAGCGAGTCGAGCACGTCCTTGACCACGCCGCGCATCGAGCCGTGCAGCGCGGCATCGGCCGGGGCCAGCGTGTTGTTGTCCTCGATGAAGTCGCCCAGATGGGAATCGTCGTCGTCGCCGATCGGCGTTTCCATCGAGATCGGCTCCTTCGCGATCTTCATGATCTTGCGGATCTTGTCTTCCGGCATTTCCATCTTGATCGCCAGCGTCGCCGGATCCGGCTCGGCGCCGGTTTCCTGCAGGATCTGGCGCGAGATCCGGTTCATCTTGTTGATCGTCTCGATCATGTGGACCGGGATCCGGATGGTGCGCGCCTGGTCGGCGATCGAGCGGGTGATCGCCTGGCGGATCCACCACGTCGCATAGGTCGAAAACTTGTAGCCGCGCCGGTATTCGAACTTGTCCACCGCCTTCATCAGGCCGATGTTGCCTTCCTGGATCAGATCGAGGAACTGCAGGCCGCGGTTGGTGTACTTCTTCGCGATCGAGATCACCAGGCGCAGGTTGGCCTCGGTCATTTCGCGCTTGGCCTTGCGCGCCTTCATCTCGCCGGCCGACATCTTCTTGTTGATCGCGCGCAGGTCGGGCAGCGGCAGCACCACGCGCGCCTGCAGGTCGATCAGCTTCTGCTGCAGTTCCTTGATCGCCGGGACGTTGCGGCCGAGCACCGCGGCATAGTCGCCGCCCTTGGCCACTTCGCCGTCGATCCAGTCGAGGTTGGTCTCGTTGCCCGGGAAGGTCTGGATGAAGTGCGCGCGCGGCATGCCGCACTTGTTGACCGTGACGTCGAGAATCTGGCGCTCGATGGTGCGCACCTCGTCGACCTGTCCGCGCAGCGTGTCGCACAGCTTCTCGACCACTTTCGCGGTGAAGCGGATGCCGAGCAGTTCGTTGGAAATGGTTTCCTGCGCCTTGACGTAGGGCTTCGAGTTGTAGCCTTCCTTCTCGAACGCCTTGCGCATCTTGTCGAACTGGCCGGCGATGACGCCGAACTTGGCCAGCGCGTCGCGCTTCAACTGTTCGAGCTGTTCGGCGGAGAACCCGGCGGCGCCGCCGTTGGTGTTGGTTTCTTCTTCCTCTTCCTCGTCGCCTTCCTCGTCGCCTTCCTCGTCGTCCTCGTCCGAAGCGGCGGCGGACGCGGCCGGCGCCTGCGGCTGCTCTTCCTCGGCATTGGGATCGACCAGTCCGTCGACGATTTCGTCGATCTTGGTCTCGTCCTTGCCGATCCGGTCGGCGGTTTCGAGGATTTCGGCGATCGTGGTCGGGCAGGCGGAAATCGCCTGGATCATGTCCTTCAGGCCTTCCTCGATCCGCTTGGCGATCTCGATCTCGCCCTCGCGCGTCAGCAGTTCGACCGAACCCATCTCGCGCATGTACATGCGAACCGGATCGGTGGTGCGGCCGAAGTCGGAATCGACGGTCGACAGCGCGGCCTCGGCGGCGGCTTCGGCCTCATCGTCATTGGTCACCGACGGCACGTTGTCGGACAGCAGCAGCGTCTCGGCGTCCGGCGCATGCTCGTAGACCGCGATGCCCATGTCGTTGAAGGTGCCGATGATGCCTTCGATCGCTTCCGGATCGACGATGTTTTCCGGCAGGTGGTCGTTGATTTCCGAATAGGTCAGAAAACCGCGGTCCTTGCCGAGCTTGATCAGCGTCTTCAGCTTTTGCCGGCGCTGCTCGAGCTCTTCTTCGCTCGCCTCGGTATCGGACGAGAACGCATCCTTCAGCAGCGCCTTTTCTTTGGCCTTGCGATCTTTCGCGCGCGCCTTGTCGACCGCCTTCAGTTCGGCCCGCTCGACCGCGTTCAGCGCGGCGACTTCCTCGTTTTCCGGCTGGAATTCCTTCGGCTTGCGGCCGCGCCGTCCCGGGACCTTGAC
>JBQCGO010000367.1:0-2930 GCA_051955575.1 Burkholderiaceae bacterium | reverse complement strand
GCACGCTATTTCCGGCCTGGGCGCGCTGCAACTGTCGCTTTTCGAGGAAACCGCCGAATCGCAGCTGTGGGAGCCGACCTACATCGTCGATTACCCGGTGGGAGTCTCGCCGCTGGCGCGCGCATCCGACACGGTGCCCGGCATCACCGAGCGGTTCGAGCTGTTCATCACCGGCCGCGAGATCGCCAACGGCTTTTCCGAGCTGAACGACGCCGAGGACCAGGCCGCGCGCTTCCAGGCCCAGGTCGCGGCCAAGGATGCCGGCGACGAGGAAGCGATGTACTACGACGCCGACTACATCCGCGCGCTCGAATACGGGATGCCGCCGGCCGGCGGCTGCGGCATCGGCATCGACCGGCTGATGATGCTGATCACCGATTCGCCGAACATCCGCGACGTGATCCTGTTCCCGCACCTGCGGCGGGAAGAGCCGCTTTAGGCGCCGGCCCTGTGGCGTCGATGCCGCAGGGTTACAAGTCTTTACAGCTGAAACGGATTCGATCTTCCACGGCGGCAACCTCTCCCCGATACTGGCTTCATCGCAATGCGCGATGTCAGATACGGGAGACCGCCATGGAAAACAATACTTCTTCGAAACGCATTCATCCGCTGGTCGCCACCGCCGCCGTAGCGGTCACGCTGGTCAGCCTCACCGGCGTGGCCGCGATCACCGGCCTGCTGCCCAGCTCGCACGGCACCGACAAGCCGGTTGCCATGAACGAGGAACAGGCCGCCGCGAAGCCGGACGCGGAAATGACGGAACCGGCACGCGCCGAAGCGCCCGCTGCCAAGCCTGCCCATAACACCGCGGCCGCGCCGGCTCGCCATGCCGCGCCGCGTGTTGCCAGCGCGCCGGCTGCCGCGCCGGATTATTCGCAATCGGCGCCGAGGACGGCCCGCGCGGATTACTGCGACAACTGCGGCCGCATCGAATCGATCCAAGCTGTCCAGCATGCCGCGCAGCCGAGCGGCTTGGGCATCGCGGCCGGCGCGATCGTCGGAGGCCTGCTCGGCAACCACGTCGGCGGCGGCAACGGCCGCGCGATCGCGACGGTGGCCGGCGCAGTCGGCGGCGGCTACGCCGGCAACGAGGTCGAGAAACGCACCCGCAGCACGACCACCTACGAAGTCCGCGTGCGGATGGAAGACGGCAGCATGCGCACCGTGCCGCAATCGAGCATGAACGGCTGGCAGGTCGGCGACCACGTGAAGGTGGTCAACGGTTCGCTGGTCTCCGAAGGCTGATTCGGATCGGGCAACAAAAAAGGCGGCTGCGGCCGCCTTTTTTGTTGCCGTCGCCGGCACCATGCCGGCCGCCCGCTTATCGCACTTCGTCCAGCCACGCGGTCAGGATCGCTTCCAGGATCTTCTCGTTGGAAGCGTCGGGCTTGTCGTCGAAATCGTCCAGCGCGCAGACCCACTTGTGCATGTCGGTGAAGCGCACCGTCAGCGGATCGACGTCGGGATAGCGATCCGCGAGCTCCTCGGCGATGCGCTGGGTGTCAGTCCATTTCATGGTCGTCTCCTGAACGTCTGTTTGAAAACCTACTGCGCGGCCCGAACTCGCACTGCTCGCTACGGTTTGCGAACAACCTCGAGGCTCCGGCCGGGAACTCAATGGTTCTCGCGCGCGTGGTTGATCGTGTATTTCGGGATGTCGATGACGATGTCCTCGTCGCCGACGATCGCCTGGCAGGACAGGCGCGACGTGGCTTCCAGTCCCCACGCCATGTCGAGCAGATCCTCTTCCTTCTCGCGCGGCTCGCCGAGCGAGTCGTAGCCTTCCCGCACCACGACGTGGCAGGTAGTGCAGGCGCAGGACATCTCGCAGGCGTGCTCGATCTCGATGTCGTGGTCGAGCAGGGTTTCGCAGACGCTGATGCCGGGTTCCGCATCGATCACGGCGCCTTCGGGGCAGAGCACGGCATGGGGAAGTACGGTGATCTTGGGCATGTCGAAACCTTTCGATGATGTGATGGGTCGTTCGTCCGCGCCGCGGCCTAGACTTCGTCGAGCTTGCGCCCGCTCAGCGCGACGCGCACGCTGCGGTCCATGCGGCGGGCGGCGAATTCGTCGGTGCCTTGCGACAGCGCGTCGATCGCCGCGTGGATCGCCTCGTGGCCGGCGCCCCGTGCCGCTTCCTTGACAGCCGCGACGAGCGCATCGATGTCCGCGCGTTCCGATGCCGACAGCAGGCTGCCGTCGGCCGCGAGCGCCGATTCGGTCGCCAGCACGATCCGTTCCGCCTCGACCTGCTCCTCCCGCAGCGCGCGCGCCTGCGCGTCGCTCTCGGCCGACCGGAACGAGTCCTGCAGCATCTGCGCGATCTGCTCGTCCTCCAGGCCGTAGGACGGCTTGACCACGATTGACGCCTCGGCATTCGAGCGCAGTTCGCGCGCCGAGACCGACAGCAGCCCGTCGGCGTCGACCTGGTAGGTCACGCGGATGCGCGCCGCGCCGGCGGCCATCGGCGGGATGCCGCGCAGCTCGAAGCGCGCCAGCGAGCGGCAATCGCTCACCAGCTCGCGCTCGCCCTGCACCACGTGGATCGCCATCGCGGTCTGGCCATCCTTGAAGGTGGTGAATTCCTGTGCCCGCGCGCACGGGATCGTGGAGTTGCGCGGGATGACCTTCTCGACCAGCCCGCCCATCGTCTCGATGCCGAGCGACAGCGGGATCACGTCGAGCAGCAGCCAGTCGTCGCCGGCGGCGCGGTTGCCTGCCAGCAGATTCGCCTGCACCGCCGCGCCGAGCGCGACCACCTTGTCCGGATCGATGTTCGCCAGCGGCAGCGTCTGGAACAGGTCGCCCACCGCCTTGCGCACGTGCGGCATGCGCGTCGCGCCGCCGACCAGCACCACGCCGTCGACGTCGTCGACCGTCAGCGACGCATCGCGCAGCGCCTTCTTCACCGGGCGCAGCGTCTTGTC
>JBQCGO010000366.1:0-3633 GCA_051955575.1 Burkholderiaceae bacterium | reverse complement strand
TGAAGATCCTCGACGTGCCCTTCCTGTTCCGCGACTACGGCCATGCGCGCCGCGTGCTCGACGGCCCGATCGGCCAGGATCTGCTGAAGAAGTTCGATTCGAAGGGCTTCAAGGCGCTGGCCTGGGGCGAGAACGGCTTCCGCCACATGACCAACAACACCCATCCGGTGAGGGTGCCCGAGGACCTGAAGGGCCTGAAGATGCGCACCATGGAAAACCCGGTGCATGTGCAGGCGTACAAGGGCTTCGGCATCATCCCGACGCCGATGGCGTTCAGCGAGGTGTTCACCGCGCTGCAGCAGGGCACCGTCGACGGCCAGGAAAACCCGCTGTCGGTGATCACTTCCGCCAAGTTCGACCAGGTCCAGAAATACCTGACGCTGACCGGTCACGTCTATTCGCCGTGCGTGTTCCTGATGAACAAGGAAGCGTTCGACAAGCTCGCGCCGGCCGACCAGCAGGCGTTCCTCGAAGCGGCCAAGGAAGGCGTGAAGGCCAACCGCGCCCGCGTCGACGCGGACGAGAAAGTCGCCGTGGCCGATCTGCGCGCGAAAGGCATGCAAGTCGTGGAGAACGTCGACAAGGCCAAGTTCCAGGCCGCGCTGGCGCCGGTGTATGCCAGCTTCGAGAAGCAGTTCGGCAAGGACAACCTCGACCGCATCCGCAACGCGAAGTAACACGACCTGACATCGCCCCGTTTCCCGGGGCGATTTTCATTGCAGCGGCCGGCCCGTTTCCTCGCGACCGATGCCGGCCGCATCGTTACCGGAAAGCCCCATGAAGTCCGCCTTCCTCCGCTTCGAATCCCGCCTGACGGGACTGTCGACCGCCGCTGCCTGCCTGATGCTCGCGATCGCCGCTACGCTCGGCATGGTGCAGGTGGTCATGCGCTTCGTGCTCGAACAGCCGTCCGAGTGGAGCGAGGTGCTGATCCGCTTCTCGCTGGTCTGGATGGTCTTTCTCGGCATTCCGGCCGCGTTCCGCGTCGGCGCGATGGTGTCGGTCGACCTGATGCACCGCAAGTCCTCGCCGTCATTCCGCCGGGTGCTCGACGGCGTGATCGCGCTCGCCTCGCTGGCGCTGCTGGCGACCATCGTCTGGTTCGGCTGGGACTACGCGCAGCGCGCAAAGGTGCAGACCATCAGCGGTCTCGAATCGTTCACGATGTTCTGGGCCTACCTGCCGCTGCCGCTGGGCAGCCTGATCGCGATGTTCGGCGTGGTCGGCAACTTCCTCGACCCGCGCCGCGAGGAACTGGAAACCGCGCAGTAGCCGACCGCCTTCTCCTTCCGTTTCCGTCAACCACGATCCACGAAAGCGCCCCGCCATGTCCCTGACCATGCTGATCACGATGATCGTGTGCTTCGCGTTCTCGATCTCGATCGCCGTCTCGATCGGGCTGGCCAGCGTGATCGGCATCACGGTCGCGCACGCGAACATGCTGATCGCGGTGAAGGAAATCTTCAACTCGCTCAACAAGTTCCCGCTGGCCGCGATCCCGTTCTTCATCCTGGCCGGCAACCTGATGGAGACCGGCGGCATCTCGCGCCGCCTGGTCGAATTCGCCAAGTCGCTGGTCGGCGGCATCCAGGGCGGCCTCGCCGCGACCTGCGTGCTGACCTGCATGATCTTTGCGGCGGTGTCCGGCTCGTCGGTCGCGACCACCTTCGCGATCGGCGCGATCCTGATTCCCGCGCTGGTCAAGCACGGCTACCCGGTCAACTACGCCGCCGCGCTGCAGGCGACCTCGGCCGAACTCGGCGTGATCATCCCGCCGTCGATCCCGATGATTTTGTACGGCGTGTCGGCCGAAGTCTCGATCGGCGAACTGTTCGTCGCCGGCTTCGGGCCGGGCCTCCTGATCGGCGGCGCGCTGATGCTGTTCGCGGTGTTCTACGCGCGCCGCAAGGGTTACGGCAAGAACGACCACGTCGGCCGGATGGCGGTGTGGCCCGCCACCAAGCAGGCGGCGCTGGCGCTGCTGATGCCGGTCATCATCCTCGGCGGCATCTACGGCGGCGTGTTCACGCCGACCGAGGCATCGGTGGTGGCGGTGTTCTACGCGCTGGTGGTCGGCGTGCTGATCTACCGCGAGATCCGCTGGCACAACCTGGCGGCGATCTTTCGCAAGTCGGTGATGTCGTCGGCGGTCGTGATGTTCATCATCGCCAACGCCGGCCTGTTCAGCTTCATGATCACCCGCGCCGGCGTGCCGGACCGGATCGGCGCCTTCCTCGCCGAGACGCTGCAGAGTCCGCACTGGTTCCTGCTCGGTGTGAACGCGGCGCTGTTCGTGATCGGCATGTTCATCGAAACGTCCGCCTCGATCATCGTGCTGGCGCCGATCCTGGCGCCGGTGGCGATCAAGTTCGGCATCGACCCGGTCCACTTCGGCACCATCATGGTGGTCAACCTCGCGCTCGGCATGATCACGCCGCCGTTCGGCGTGAACCTGTTCGCCGCCTGCACCGTGGCCAACATCCCGCTCGACCGGATCATCCCGCGGCTGCTGCCGTTCGTGGTGACGGTGCTGGCCTGCCTGATGATCATCACCTACTTCCCGCCGCTGACGCTGTTCCTGCGCGACCTGGTCTACCACCATTGACACGCCGGGCGCTGTCCGGGCTTCCGTTATCCGCGCCCGCGCAGGTACACTCGCGACGGGACGATCGCCAGGGAGAGCCGGATGGAGCACGACGACGCGTCATGCGCGGGCTGCGCAGCGCTGCGGCAGCAACTCGACGGGAAGGATCACGAGATCGCGGCATTGCGAGCGAAACTTGCCGAGGTCACGCGCCACGACGACGCCACCGGCGCGCTCAACGAGAAGGGTTTGCTGGAGCAGATCGAGCTGGAATTGATCCGCGCGCGGCGCACCGGCCATCCGCTGTGCTTCGCGATGCTCGCGGTCGGCATCGCCGGCGGCGCGCCGGTTCCGCCGGAAGCGCTGCGCACCGCCGCCGCCATCTCGATGCGCACGTTGCGCGCGCTCGATCACTTCGGCCGGCTGCGCAACGCCGGTTTCGGCATCCTGCTCCCGTCGACGTGGCCCGACCAGGCGCTGATCGCCACCGACCGCCTCAAGGCAGCCTTCCGCGCACAGGACTGGACCGCGCTGGCGCCCGGCGCAACACTACGCTTCGTATTCGGCATGACGACCCAGGGGCCGACCGACACGCCGGCGCTGCTGATCAAGCGCGCGGCGTCGGCGCTGGCGCAGGCGACGCGGCAGGACGGCGACGCCCTGGTCCAGCTGGAAGCGCCGCTGCCCGGGCTCTGAATCCGGGCCGTGCTCGATCCCGGCCGACTCTGAAGGCTGTCTGCCAACCGCAGCGAGCGGTTCGAGTTCAGTTCGAGAAACCCTTGCAGGGCGCATCCGGGCTGGCAAACCCGAACCCGCAACTCAACCAATTTTGCAGGCGGGGAGCATGCTTCCCGAAACCCTTGCTCGCCCTGAAATACGGTGAGCATGGAGGGCCCAAATCAGAGCCGAAATCGGACCGCGCCGCAGTTTCAAATAGGCTTGCAAGCAGCCTGTCAGACGCAGCGCGCGCCGTCTACCTCGATGCACACGCCGCTGATGAACGCCGCCTCGTCCGAGGACAGGTAGAGCACCGCGTTGGCGACGTCGAG
>JBQCGO010000365.1:0-4428 GCA_051955575.1 Burkholderiaceae bacterium | reverse complement strand
GCCCGGCCGGGGTGTACGAGTACGTGCAGGACGACGCCGGCGCCGAACGGCTGCAGATCAACGCGCAGAACTGCGTGCACTGCAAGACCTGCGACATCAAGGATCCGACCCAGAACATCGTCTGGGTCACGCCGGAAGGCGGCGGCGGACCGAACTACCCGAACATGTGAGGCATCGCGGACCGCGCCGCTGACGCGCCCGCGCATCCTTCGCGTCGAACGGAATCAGCAAGAATTTTCGGAAGGATTTCCGGAAAGGTCGTCGTCAAGCGACCACTGCTTCGCCGCGAGCTTTTCCAGCCAGAACAGGCCGATGATGGTCTTCACGTCGGTGATGCGGCCTTCGCGCACCCAGGCCAGCAGTTGCGGCAGCGGCGCGGTGAAGGTTTCGAGGAATTCGCCGTCGTCGAGCCGGCTCTCGCCCGCCGTCAGGCCGCGCGCGAGATAGAGATCCAGGTGTTCGTCGGAATAGCCGATCGCGTTGTGGATGGTGCAGACGAATTGCCAGGAGCGGGCCTCGTACCCGGTTTCCTCGCGCAGTTCGCGTTTCGCGCAGGCCAGCGGGTCTTCGCCGGGGTCAATTTTCCCCGCCGGAAATTCGACGAACACCTGTCCCGCCGGATAGCGGAACTGCCGCTCCATCAGGATGGCGCCGTCGTCCAGCACCGGCAGGATCACGACCGCGCCCGGATGGCGGATGTATTCGCGCTTCGACTCGCGGCCGTCGGGCATGCGTACCGTATCCGAGCGGACTTTCAGGAATTCGCCGTCATAGGCAAGGTCGCTGCGTACCAGGGTTTCGATCAGGTGCTCATCCATGCGGCTCTCCGCTGTGTCGATGCGCCATGATAGAGCACGCGGCCGTCGGCCCGGACCGAGCGGCGCAAGAAACGGAACGCTGCCCGGCAAGGCCGCCACTCAGTCGCGCCGCTTGAGAAGGTAGCGATACACGAAGCCCGGGAAAGCGAAGACAAGGAACAGGAAGACCGTGATCGCGTAGAACTCCCAGGTCTGCTCGAACGCGTTGCCCGCGCGGGCTTCCAGCAGGCGCCCGATGAAACCGACAACGAAGTAGAGAACCACGAGTTCGCCCAGGCGCGCCCAGGCCGGCTTGGCGCCGGCGCGGGAAAACGGCAACACCGCGAACAGCCTGTTGCTGACGAAGGGGAGATTCGCGCCGAGCAGGGCCAGCGCGATCACCAGCCAGCTGGAGGCGGACGTGTTCACGGCGAGTCGGGCGTGGATCGCGTCAGGTCGCGAGCGTCTTGACGATTGCGGCGATGCACGCGTTCATCAGTCCGCCCGGCAGCAGGCCGAGGGCCAGCACCGCGATGCCGTTGGCGCTCAGCACCAGCCGCATGTCGGCGGGCGCGGCGATCGGCGCGGCATCTGAAGGCGCGTCGAAGTACATCACCTTGATCACGCGCAGGTAGTAGAACGCGCCGACCAGCGAGAACAGCACCGCGAACACCGCCAGCCATACCTGGCCGGTCTCCAGCACGGCCTGCAGCACCGACAACTTGGCGTAGAAGCCGACCGTCGGCGGGATGCCGACCAGCGACAGCATCAGGATCATCATCACCAGCGCGAACCACGGGCTGCGCTTGTTCAGGCCCTTGAAGTCCTCGATGTTCTCGGCTTCGAAGCCGGCGCGCGACAGCAGCATGATCACGCCGAAAGTGCCGAGCGTGGTCAGCACGTAGGTGATCGCGTAGAACAGCGCGGAGCTGTACGCGTTGGCGGCGTTGGCGCTCGACAGCGTGGCGCCATGTCCGACGATTCCCGACAGCAGGCCGAGCAGCATGAAGCCCATCTGCGCGATGGTCGAGTAGGCCAGCATCCGCTTCAGGTTGGTCTGGGCGATGGCCGTGACGTTGCCGATCGCAATCGACAGCACCGCGAGCACCGTCACCATCTGCTGCCAGTTCGGCGCGATCGGCAGCAGGCCCTCGACCAGGAAGCGGATGCAGATGGCGAGCGTGGCCAGCTTGGGCGCGCTGCCGACCAGCAGCGTGATCGCCGTCGGCGCGCCCTGGTAGACGTCGGGCACCCACATGTGGAACGGCACGACGCCGAGCTTGAACGCGAGGCCGGCGACTATGAACACCACGCCGAACACCATCACCGTCTCGTTGCCGAGGCCGGACGCGGCGATGTGCACCACGTCGGTCAGGTTCAGCGAGCGGGTCGCGCCGTAGATCATCGAAATGCCGTACAGCAGGAAGCCCGAGGACATCGCGCCGAGGATGAAGTATTTCATCGCCGCTTCGGTCGACATCGAGTTGGCCCGGCGCAGCGCGACCAGCGCGTAAGTCGACAGCGACATCAGTTCGACGCCGAGGTAGATGATCAGCATGTTGTTGCCGGACACCATGACCAGTTGGCCGAGCAGCGCGAACAGCGACAGCGCGTAGTACTCGCCGCCGAGCAGGCCGGTGACCATGTCGCGCGCGGTGACGTATTTCTGCGAGTAGATCAGCGTCAGCGCCGCCGCCAGGTAGATGCACAGCTTCAGCAGGTTCGCCATCGGGTCCGAGACGAACATGCCGTTGAAGGTGTAGACGGTGGCGCCACCGTCGAACTGCGCCAGCGTCAGCGCGGCGCACACCGCCAGCGTGGCGAGCGACAGCAGGTAGGTGACGCGCCGGCGCGCATCGGGAAGGAACATGTCGATCAGCAGGATTGCCGAGGTCGCAACCAGCAGAAACACTTCCGGATACAGCGGGGCCATGCTCATGTTGTTCATTTTCGCTACTTGCCTTTCGCGGCGCACCGGCCGGCGCGCCGTATTACGTTCATTGCCGCTGCCCCGGCATCAGGGGAGTTTCGAAACCGCCACGTGCTGCAGGAGGTCGCTTACCGAGGTTTGCATCGCATCGGTGAACGGCGCCGGATAGAGGCCCATGATCAGCACGGCGAGCGCGAGCACGCCGAGCAGGAAGAATTCACGGCCGTTCAGGTCCAGCAGCGCCTGCACGTTGGCGTTGCCGACCGCGCCGAGGATCACCCGCTTGACCAGCCACAGCGAGTACGCGGCGCCGAGGATCAGGGCGGTCGCAGCCAAGAGGCCGATCCAGAAATTGAACTTGACCGACGCCAGGATCACCATGAATTCGCCGACGAAGCCCGAGGTGCCCGGCAGTCCGCAGTTCGCCAGCGAGAACAGGATGAAGAACGCGGCAAAGCGCGGCATGGTGTTGACGACGCCGCCGTACTGCGCGATCTCGCGGGTGTGCATGCGGTCGTACAGCACGCCGATGCAGAGGAACATCGCGCCCGACACGAAACCGTGCGAGATCATCTGCACGATGCCGCCGCGCATGCCGATGTCGTTGAAGACGAAGAAGCCAAGCGTGACGAAGCCCATGTGCGCGATCGACGAATAGGCGACCAGCTTTTTCATGTCGGCCTGCACCAGCGCGACCAAGCCGATGTAGATCACCGCGATCAGCGACAGCGTGATGATCAGGCCGGACAGCGCGTGGCTGGCGTCGGGGGTGATCGGCAGCGAAAAGCGCAGGAAACCGTAGGCGCCGAGCTTCAGCATGATCGCGGCCAGCACCACCGAGCCGCCGGTCGGCGCCTCGACGTGGGCGTCCGGCAGCCAGGTATGCACCGGCCACATCGGCACCTTCACCGCGAATGCCATCAGGAAGGCGAGGAACACCAGGATCTGCGCGGTCATCGGCAGCGGTGTCCGATGCCAGGCGAGGATGTCGAAGCTGCCGGACTGCAGGTACAGGTAGATCAGCGCCACCAGCATCAGCAGCGAGCCGAAGAAGGTGTAGAGAAAGAACTTGATCGCCGCGTAGACCCGGTTGCTGCCGCCCCAGACGCCGATGATGATGAACATCGGCACCAGCGTGGCTTCAAAGAACACGTAGAACAGCATGCCGTCGAGCGCGCAGAACACGCCGATCATCAGGCCGGACAGGATCAGGAACGCGCCCATGTACTGGGCGACGCGGTTCTCGATCACTTCCCAGCCGGCGATAACGACCAGGATCGTGACGAAGGCGGTCAGGCTGACGAACCAGAGCGAGATGCCGTCGATGCCGAGGTAGTACTGGATGTGGAAGCGTTCGATCCAGGTCGCCTGCTCGACGAACTGCATGCCGTGCGCGGCGTTGTCGAACCGCAGGAAGGTCGGCAGCGTCACCAGGAAGCTGACGACCGCGCCGATCAGCGACAGGCGACGCGCCCAGCCCGCATTGTCGTCGCGCCCGGTCGCGAGCACGATCAGCCCGAAGACGATCGGGCAGAAGATGGAAAGGCTGAGCACGGGGAAGGATGACTGCATCATATTCTTGGTTCTTGTTTTACTGGCTTACTGACCAGCGAGCCTGGCGAACGGAAACGGCATGAAGTACAGCAGGAATCCCAGCACGCCGATGATCATCACGAATGCGTAGTGATAGATGTAGCCGGA
>JBQCGO010000364.1:0-6855 GCA_051955575.1 Burkholderiaceae bacterium | reverse complement strand
CAGCCGCTCGTGCAGGCGCTTGCGCTCGACCGCGGTCGCGACCTGGGTCGAGATGAATTGCAGCAGTTCCTTGTCGCGGGCGGTGTACGGCGGTGCGTCGGGACGGCTGCGCAGCGCCATCGCGCCGAGCGCGCCCTGGTGCGTCGGCAGCGGCACCAGCAGCCAGGAGGGCGCGCGCCCGGGAGCGGCGGCGGCCTTGCGCGCATCATCCGCGACCGGGCGCGGTCCCAGCAGCAGCGGCGCGCCGGTACGGATGACGTTGGCGCACAGCGCCTGCACGTCGCCGGCCGGCGGGCCGGGGTTCGGGTGGAGCTCGCTTGCGTGGTAGGGGAAGGTCAGCCGGTCGCCGTTACCTTCGCCCTCGCCCTCTCGCAGCGCGACCGAGAAGGACGCGGCCGGCACCAGCCGGGCGACGATCTGGTGGATCTGCCGGAACAGGGCCGGCAGATCTTCCGCGCCGTAGGCGGCCTCGGCGATCGCATACAGCGCCGCCTGCATCCGTTCGGCGCGCTTGCGCTCGGTGACGTCGCGGGCGACTGCCACGCGCACGCCGTCCGCCTCGGAACGGCGCGCCGACCACATCAGGTGGACCGGCCGCCCGTCCTTGCGCAGGTAGCGGTTTTCGAAATCGAACTGGAGGTGGCCGGACTGCACCCGCCCCGCGGCCTGCAACGTGCTCTCCCGGTCGTCGGGGTGGACGAAGTCGAGCATCGGCCGGCCGAGCATTTCCGCGGCAGCGTAGCCGAAAATGCGCTCGCCGGCGGCGCTGATGAAGAGAAAGCGGCCGTCCCGGTCGACGACGCAGACGGCGTCCAGCAATAGGTCGATGATCGCCTCGACCGGCGGCGCATAGGCCAGGATTTCCATCGGAAAATCTTATCCGGAAAGAAGGCGGCCGTCTCGCCGGCTTCGATCCGGCGGTTTGCGCAGTAACGGGAATGGCGACGAGGGACGGGAAGAGCGACCGAGCAAGCGCGGCGGCGCCTGCCCCGGACTGCGGGCGGACGCCATGGCCGGGCCGTCATCATTCGTCCAGCGTTTCCCACCTCTCGGCGCTCGCGCCGGCCAGCGCCCGCACGCGCTCCTCGTCCTGGCCGAACTCGGCCGCCGGGCCGGAGTAGACGATGTGGCCGTCATCCAGCACGTAGGCGCGGTCGGCGATCTCCACCGCGGCGCGCACGTTCTGCTCGATCAGCAGCACCGACATGCCCTCGTCGCGCGCGGCGACGACCACCTTGAACACTTCCTGCACGATCAGCGGCGCCAGGCCCTGCGACGGCTCGTCCAGCAGCAGCAGCTTCGGGTTGAGCAGCAGCGTGCGGGCGATCGCCAGCATTTCCTGCTCACCGCCGGACAGCTGGCGGCCCTTGTTCGTCTTGCGCTCGGCCAGCCGCGGGAACAACTGGTAGATGCGCTGCAGGTTCCACGGGCCGGGCCGGTCGACCGGCACCTTCAGGTTTTCGTCGACGGTCAGGTTGGCGAAGATGCGCCGGCCTTCCGGCACGAAGCCCACGCCCAGCTCGGCGATCCGGTACGGCGGCAGGTGGGTGGTGTCCTGGCCGAACACGTGGATGCTGCCTTCGCGCGCCGGCGTCAGGCCCATCAGGCTGCGCAGCGTGGTCGACTTGCCGGCGCCGTTGCGGCCCAGCAGCGTGACCAGTTCGCCGGTCTCGACCGTCAGGTCCACGCCCTTCAGGATGTGGCTCTTGCCGTAGTAAGTGTGCAGTCCCTTGACTGTGAGCGCGTTCATGCCGCTTTCCCCAGGTAGGCCGACTGCACCCGCTCGCTGGACGCGATCTGGTCCGGCGTGCCTTCGTCCAGCACCGAACCCTCGGCCAGCACCGTGATCCGGTCGGCCAGATTGAAGATGACGCGCATGTCGTGCTCGATCAGGATGATGGTCAGGTTCTGCAGCTTGTGCAGCTTGCGGATCAGCTTGGCCATGTTGTAGGTCTCCTGATGGCCCATGCCGGCGGTCGGCTCGTCCAGCAGCAGCAGACGCGGCCGCAGCGCGAGCGACATCATGATCTCGGTGGCGCGCTGGTCGCCGTGCGACAGTTCGCCGACGAAGCGGTCGGCATGCGCGGTGATGCCGCCCATCTCGATCAGTTCGTCGACCCGTTCGGCAATCCCCCGGGCCGCGTCGCGCGACTGCCAGAGGCTGTTGCGCTGGCCCGCGGCCAGTTCGACCGGGATGCGCAGGTTCTCGCGCACCGTCAGTTCCGGGAAGATCTCGGTGATCTGGAAGGTGCGCGCCATGCCCATCTGCACCCGCTGGAACGGCGGCACGTGGGTGACGTCGCGCTCGTCGAACACGATGCGGCCGGCGGTGGGGCCGAACAGGCCGCTGATCATGTTGAAGAACGTGGTCTTGCCGGCGCCGTTCGGGCCGATCACCGCGCGCAGTTCGCCCGGCTCGACCGTCATCGACACGTCCTTGACGGCGATCAGGCTGCCGAAATGGCGGGATACGTTTTCGACTCGCAACAGGCTCATGCCGTTTTCCTCCGGATCAGGCCCAGCACGCCGCGCGGGAAGAACAGCACGATGAGCACGAAGAAGATGCCGAGGAAGAACATCCAGTTCTGGGTGTGGCTCGACACGTAGTCCTGCAGCACGACGAAGATCGCCGCGCCGACCAGCGGCCCCCAGAACGAGCGCATGCCGCCCAGCACCGCCATGATCACGAAGTTGCCGGACAGGGTCCAGTGCAGCGCGCGCGGGTCGGTGAAGTTGTTCAGCAGCCCGTACAGCGTGCCGGCCAGGCTGACGAAGAAGCACGAGATCACGAACGCGATCCAGATGTGGCGCTCGATCGGGATGCCGAGGAAGCGCGCGCGCTGCTCGTTCTCGCGGATTGCCAGCAGCGTGCGGCCGAACGGCGAGCGCAGCAGCAGCGCCATCGCGCCGGTGGCCAGCGCAAACACCAGCAGCACCAGGTAGTAGAACGACTTGTCGTGGCCGAGGATGTCGATCTGGGTGAAGCCGAGGTCGATCGGCTGGCGCTGCCAACCGGTCAGGCCGTCGTCGCCGCCGGTGACCGAGCGCCAGCGAAACGCAATGAAGTAGAACACCTGGCCGAACGCGATGGTGACCATCGCGAAGTAGATGCCGCGCAGCTTGACGATCAGCGCACCGATCGCCGCGCCGGCCAGCGTGCCGATCAGCACGCCGAGCACGATGCTGAGCGGCGTGCTCGGCAGCAGGTACTTCAGCGTCATGCCGGCGCCGTATGCGCCCAGTCCGAAATACGCGGCGTGACCGAACGACAGCACGCCGGTGAAGCCGAGCAGGAAGTTGACCGACATTGCCGCCAGCGCCAGCACCAGCACGCGGGTCGCCAGTTCGGTGTAGCCGCCGATCGCGTTGATCCAGTACGGCATCGTCAACAGCAGCAACCACAGCACGGCCAGCGCCAGCCCCTTGTTCGTGCGACTCGTCCCGCTCATAGTTTCATCCCCTCTTCTCCCAACAGACCGCGCGGCCGCACCAGCAGCACGAGCGCCATCATCACGTAAATAATCGCTTCCGACGCCGACGGGAAGAACACCGTCGTCAGGCCGGACACCACGCCGATCAACAGGCCGCCGAACAGCGTGCCGGTCAGGCTGCCGATACCGCCGACGATGATCGCCACGAAGCTCGGCATGATCAGCGAGTCGCCGATGGTCGGCTGCAGCCCGAGCAGGCCGGCGGCCAGCACGCCGGCCAGGCCGGCCAGATAGATACCGAGGCCGAAGTTCAGGTTGCGCAGAATGCGCACGTTCACGCCTAGTGTGGACACCGTTTCGAGGTCCAGCGTACCAGCGCGGATGCGCATGCCGAGCCGGGTGCGGTTGAGCACCAGGAACAGGCCGATCACCGCCGCCGCCACCAGCGCCACCATGAACAGCCGGTAGCCGGTCAGGAAGAACAGGCTGGGCGAGAGCGGCGACATCAGCCAGCCGGGCACCCGGAACGGCAGGCTCTGCGCGCCCCAGATGTAGCGGGTGCTGTCCTCGAACACGTAGGCCAGGCCGAAGGTCAGCAGCAGGCTGTAGAGCGGGTCGCGACCGTAGCAGTGGCGGATCAGCACGCGTTCGATGATCAGTCCGAGCACCGCGGTCAGCGGCGGCGCGATCAGCAGCGCGCCCCAGAAGCCGACGTGCGGGATCAGCATGTAGGCGATGTAGCCGCCCAGCGCGAGAAAGCCGCCGTGCGAGAAGTTGATCACCGAGGTGAGGTTGATGATGAGCGACAGCCCGAGCGCCATCAGCGCATAGAAAGCGCCGACGATCAGGCCGTTGAAGACGTTGAACAGAACCAGTTGGGTCATCGGAAGTCCTGCGCGATGGTGACGATGTGGGAGTCAGCGACCGGTCGTCGCCGGCGGCCGCACGAACCGCCGGGGCCTTGCGCTGCGCGAAGCGGGGCGAGGCACCGACGGTTCATGGGCGACGGTTTCCGCCCGGTCAGAGCCGGCTGCGCGGCCCCGACCGGGCGGGAACGACGGGGTCGATGACGATCTGCGTTAAGAGCGCCGGCCTTATTTCGGCCAGGTCATCTTGCAGCCGGACTCTTCCACCGTGTCGGCGACGTCCTTGCCGTGCACGATCTTGGTCACGTTGAACAGGTCGTCCGGCTGCTTGCCTTTCGCCTGCGCGTTGCCGACGTACAGGGAGCCGATCAGCTGGTTCTGTCCTTCGCGGTAGAAGACCTTGTCCGGCATCAGCGCGACTTCGGGCGGCAGTTCCATGCCGCTCAGCGCCTTGGCCATCTTGACCGCCTCGAGCGACTTGGCCTTGTTGGCGGCCAGCGCGCAGCTCCAGGTGCCGACGTAGCCGAACCAGGTCCGCGCGGTGGGCACGCGGCCGGTCTTCTTCTTGATCGCAGCGACGAACTCGTCGACGTGCGGCACGCCTGGCTGGATGTGATACCACTCGGCGACCCAGTCGCCGATCCGTGCTTCGGGCGGCAGGCCTTCCAGCACTTCCAGTTCGATGTTCGCACCGGCGATGTGGATCTGTTTGTCCAGGCCGAACTGCACCACCTGCTTGAGCGCATTGAGCAGGTCATCGCCGTTCAGCAGCAGCACCAGCACGTCCGGTTTGGTGGACTGCGCCTTGATCAGGTAGGAGGAAAAGTCGGTGGTGCCGAGCGGCGTCAGGTCGGCGCCGAGCTTGGTGCCGCCGTATTTCTTCAGGTTGGCGTCGTAGCCTTCCTGCAGCGTATGGCCGAACGCGTAGTCGGCGGTGATGAAGTACATCTTCTTGCCGTACTTCTCCATCAGCGAACGGGCGATCGCGTTGGTCAGCATGCGGGTGGTGTCGCAGACCCGGAACACGTTCCAGTGGCAGGTAGCGCCGGTGATGGCGTCGGTGTGGCCGCCGGGGACGATGTGCAGGATGCCCTTCTCGTTGCTGACCTGGGCCATCGCCAGCGCCAGTCCGGAGTTCACGTTCCCGAGCAGGAAGTTGACCTTGTCGCGGTCGATCAGCTTGCGCGCCTTTTGCACCGCGGTGCCGGCGTCGCCGCTGCTCGAATCCTCGACCAGCAGTTCGGCCTGGCGGCCGAGGATGCCGCCCTTGGCGTTGATCTGCTCGATCGCCAGCTGGCAGCCGTTCAGTTCGTTCTTGCCCGTGGCGGCGTAGGTGCCGGTCAGCGGATTGTCGAGGCCCAGCTTGACGGTCTGCTCGCCCCGTGCGCTGATGATGAACGGCGGCGCCAGTTGCGCCACCGTCGCCGCGCCGGCGATCTGCAGCACTTTGCGACGATTGATGCCGCCGGTTTTCGCGGGCTTGTCCTGTTCCATGAAATGCTCCTCCTATGGTGGTCAGGCAGGGGCGGGAGCATGTCAATCCAGAAGCATGAAAGCCCGTCGCCGCGCTGCTGTCCGTTATGGATGTGAATATCGTTCTTATGGCTGTTCCGGCCGACTCGGGACGGGACAGTGCCGCCCAACTTAGCCTTGTTTTCATGTGTTGTCAATTGCGTCACATCAATCGACCCGGCGCGCGCCGGCGCGGAACATGCGCGCGCCGAGCGGTTCCAACCGGGTTTCCACCGACCTTCGGTTCCGGCAATGTCCGTCCATTTCGGCCTCGTCTGCATCACCCATTCGGAAGAAGTCCGCTACCGGACCATCACCCGCAAGCGTCTGCTGCAGCACGAGTCCGCCGTGCAACGGCGGCTGCTCGACGATCTGTATCGCGACAACCTGCAGCGGCTCGGCGCGGCGCTGCGCTACTGCCGGCGCGAAGCGATCCGGCTGTATCGGATCCCGTCGTCGATCTTCCCGTTCGCCGACGAGCCGGACGGTCGCGAAGTGCTGGACGGACTGGCCGATGCGATCGGCGCCGCCGGCGAGCGGGCGACCGCGGACGGCATCCGGCTGGTGATGCATCCGGACCAGTTCGTGGTGCTCAATTCGGACACGCCGCACGTGGTCGCCAACAGCATCAAGATCCTGACGCTGCACGCGCACGTGATGGACCTGCTGCGCCAGCCGCGCTCGTCCTGGGCGCTGATCGAGATCCACGGCGGCAAGGCCAACCGCGGCGCGGCGCTGGTGGAATGCATTCGCGCGTTGCCGGAGGCGATCCGGTCGCGGCTCGGGCTGGAGAACGACGAGTACGCCTACGGTGCCGAAGAGATATGGCTGCGCTGCGGGCAGGCTGGCGTGCCGATGGTGTTCGACGCGCACCACCACGTGGTGCACGAGGGGCTGACCAGCTACGAGGATCCGAGCGTGGCCGAGATGCTGGCGCGGGCGCGCGAGACCTGGCCGGTGCCGGAGCACCAGCTGGTGCACATCTCGAACGGCCGCACCGCGTTCGGCGACCGCCGCCACGCGGACCTGATCGAGGTGCTGCCGTC
>JBQCGO010000363.1:0-8131 GCA_051955575.1 Burkholderiaceae bacterium | reverse complement strand
CCATGCGTGTCGTGGCCCATCAGGTCGCCGTCGCCCAGCACCTGCGCCACCGCCTGCGCCGGCGCGGTCTCCATGCCGGCCGCACGCAGCAGCGCGGCCGCGAAGTCCGCCAGTGCCGCGGCCGGATCCCGTGCGGCGGTGTCGCGCGCCGCGTCCATCAGTACGTTGCCCTGCCGCCGGAAATGTCGAACGCCGCGCCGGTGGAGAACGAACACTCGGCGCTCGCCAGCCACGACACCAGCGACGCGATCTCTTCCACGCCGCCGAAACGGTTCATCGGAATCTTCGACAGCATGTAGTCGATGTGCTGCTGCGTCATCTGCGCGAAGATGCCGGTACGCACCGCCGCCGGCGTGATGCAGTTGACCGTGACGCCGGTCTGCGCCAGTTCCTTGCCGAGCGACTTGGTCAGCGCGATCACGCCGGCCTTCGACGCGCTGTAGGCGGACGCGTTCGGATTGCCTTCCTTGCCGGCGATCGAGGCGATGTTGACGATGCGTCCGTAGCCGCGCTCGCGCATCTGCGGCGACAGCGCGCGGCAGCAGAGGAACGGGCCGCGCAGGTTGATCCGGATCACCCGGTCCCATTCCTCCACCGGGTATTGCGCGACGGTGGTGTTGGGGCCGGTGATGCCGGCGCTGGTGACGAGGAGGTCGCCCGGCGCCGCCGCGAGCGGCGCATCGCGCGCGGCGTCGACCGCCTGCTCGTCGCCGACGTCGACGGTCGCCGCGTGCCGCAGCGACCGGCCGAACTCGGCGCGCGCCCGCTCGATCGCCTCGCCGTCGCGGTCCCAGACGGTCAGCGTCGCGCCGCCCTCGACGAGTCGCTGCGCGATCGCCAGGCCGATGCCGGCGGCGCCGCCGGTGACGACCGCGTGGCGGCCGGAAAACTCGTAGTGGTTGCGTTCGGAGTGATTGCGTTGTCCCAAGTCTGCCCCGCCGGTTGGTCTGCGCGCTTCCGCACGCGGTTCGCGACATGCGCCGTCACCGGCGCGCTTTTGTCCTGGCCGCTCCCGCCACTGCCGTTTGGCCAGCATTTGGCCATCTGGCCTTACCAGTTTTTTCATCGTTCCATATCGACCCGGCCTTGTCAACACGGCGACGGCGCCGGCGGCGCGTTCCCTCGAACCGGCATCGCGGCATCCGCGCAGCACGGTTTCCGCAGGGCAACCATGCTTGGCAACCGAGCCGCCCGGAGCCGGCATCCGGTCGATTGGTATTACCACTTTACCCATGATCTTTTTTCCAATAGACTGCCTCCCAGTCGATGCAGCACCCGGCCGCACTTCTCTCCACGCACCCCGAAGGGAATTCAGTGAGCGACGACAAGCACCCGACCCGACGCAGCCAGGCATGGTTCGGCCGCCGCGACCGCGACGGCTTCCTCTACCGCTCGTGGATGAAGAACCGCGGCATCCCGCACGATCAGTTCGACGGCCGTCCGGTGATCGGCATCTGCAACACCTGGTCCGAACTCACGCCGTGCAATTCGCATTTCCGCACGCTGGCCGAGCAGGTCAAGATCGGCGTCTGGGAAGCCGGCGGCTTTCCGCTCGAATTCCCGGTCATGTCGCTCGGCGAGACCATGCTGCGGCCGACCGCGATGCTGTTCCGCAATCTCGCCAGCATGGACGTCGAGGAATCGATCCGCGGCAATCCGCTCGACGGCGTGGTGCTGCTGATGGGCTGCGACAAGACCACGCCCTCGCTGATGATGGGCGCGGCCTCGTGCGACCTGCCGGCCATCGGCGTGTCCGGCGGGCCCATGCTCAACGGGAAATTCCGCGGCGGCGAACTCGGTTCCGGCACCGGCGTGTGGCAGATGTCGGAGGAGGTGCGCGCCGGCCGCATGGCGCAGGAAGACTTCTTCGAGGCGGAAAGCTGCATGCACCGCTCGCACGGCCACTGCATGACGATGGGCACCGCATCCACCATGGCGAGCATGGTCGAGGCGCTGGGCATGAGCCTGCCGGGCAACGCCGCGATTCCGGCGGTCGACGCGCGGCGCAACGTGCTGGCGCGGATGTCGGGCCGGCGCATCGTCGAGATGGTCAACGAAGACCTGGTGATGTCGAAGATCCTGACGCGCGCCGCGTTCGAAAACGCGATCCGGGTCAACGCGGCGATCGGCGGCTCGACCAACGCGGTGATCCACCTGCTCGCGATCGCCGGCCGCATCGGCGTGCCGCTGTCGCTTGCCGACTGGGACGCGCTCGGCCACGAACTGCCGTGCCTGCTGGATCTGCAGCCGTCCGGCCGGCACCTGATGGAAGACTTTTACTACGCGGGCGGCCTGCCGGCGGTGATCCGAGAACTCGAAGCGGTGATCGACCGCGGCACGCTGACCGTCAACGGCAAGACGCTGTGGGACAACTGCAAGGACGCGCCGAACTGGAACCACGAAGTGATCCGTCCGTTCGCCGAGCCGTTCAAGCCGCATGCGGGCATCGCGGTCCTGCGCGGCAACCTGTGCCCGGACGGGGCGGTGATCAAGCCGTCGGCGGCGACGCCGGCGCTGCTGAAGCACCGCGGCCGCGCGGTAGTGTTCGAGAATAGCGACCACATGCATCAACGGCTCGACGACGAGTCGCTCGACGTCGACGAGACTTGCGTGCTGGTGCTGAAGAATTGCGGCCCGAAGGGGTACCCCGGCATGGCGGAGGCCGGCAACATGCCGCTGCCGCCGAAGGTGCTGAGGAAGGGCATCACCGACATGGTCCGGATTTCGGATGCGCGCATGAGCGGCACCGCCTACGGCACCGTGGTGCTGCACGTGACGCCGGAAGCGGCCGCCGGCGGGCCGCTGGCGCTGGTGCGGGACGGCGACATGGTGGAACTCGACGTCGAGGCGCGCCGGCTGCATCTGGAGGTGACCGACGAGGAACTCGCGCGCCGCCGCGCCGCCTGGACGCCGCCTCCACCGCCGATGGAGCGCGGCTGGACGCGGCTGTATTTCGACCACGTGCAGCAGGCCAACCTCGGCGCCGACCTCTATTTCCTGGTCGGCAAGAGCGGCGCCGGCATCCCCAAGGACAACCACTGACGTCCCCGCACAACTTCCATGAAGATCCTGATCACCGACTACGACTTTCCCGACCTCGACCTCGAACAGGCGCTGTACCGCGCCGCCGGCATCGAGGTCGCGGTCGCCCAGTGCCGCACCGAGGACGAGGTGATCGCCGCGTCCGAAGGCTGCCAGGGCCTGCTGGTGCAGTACGCGCCGGTCAACGCGAAGGTGTTCGCGGCACGTCCCGATATCCGCATCGTCAGCCGCTACGGCGCGGGCTTCGACACGATCAACACCGCGGATGCGCGCGATTACGGCGTCTGGGTCGCAAACTCGCCGGACTACGGCGTCGGCGAAGTCGCCACCCATGCGCTGGCGATGCTGCTGTCGCTGATCCGGCACATCGCGTTCTACGACCGCGACGTGAAGGCCGGCGCCTGGCACTACACCAGCGCCGGCGTCATCCCGCGCGCGTCGGACATGACGCTCGGCATTCTCGGCCTGGGGCGGATCGGCAAGCGCATGGCGCACCTCGGCCGCGACTGCTTCCGGCGCGTGATCGCCTGCGACCCGCACCTGATCGACGGCGACTTCCCGGCCTACGTCGAGCGCGTGGACAAGGAACAGCTGTTCGAGCAGGCCGATGCGATCTCGCTGCACGTGCTGCTGAACGACGAGACGCGCGGCATCGTGGAGCGCTCGCTGCTGGAGCGGATGCGCCCCGGCAGCTACCTGGTCAATACCTCGCGCGGCGCGGTAGTGAACATCGACGACCTGGTCGATGCGCTGGATGCCGGGCGGCTGGCCGGCGCCGGCATCGACGTGCTGCCGGTCGAGCCGCCCGATCCGGCCTCGCGCATCGTGCGGCATCCGCGCGTGCTGCTGAGTCCGCATGCGGCGTTCTATTCGGACGTCGCCGGCGCCGACCTGCGGCGCAAGGCGGCGCAGAACCTGATCGACTGGCAGCAGCGCGGCCGTCCGTCATACGTCGTGGTGGAGGGACGCTGCGCATGAGTTGACGGCAATGTCGCCGCAAGGGCTGTGCCCGGACCTGCCGCAGAGCAGGCCACCGCAAACAAGAACTGGAGCGAGACGATGGCATCGGTAGAAATCCGGCAGGTCAGGAAGGCGTTCGGCAACACGCAGGTGATCCGCGGCGTCGACATCGACATCGCGGACGGGCAATTCACGGTGCTGGTCGGCCCGTCCGGCTGCGGCAAGTCGACGCTGCTGCGCATGCTCGCGGGGCTGGAGGAAATCAGCGCCGGCGAGATCGCCATCGGCGGGCGTGTGGTCAACAACGTCGAGCCGAAGGAACGGGACATCGCGATGGTGTTCCAGAACTACGCGCTGTATCCGCACATGACGGTGCGCGACAACATGGCGTTCTCGCTGCTGCTGGCGAAGAAACCGAAATCGATGATCGACGAGCGGGTGGCGAAGGCGTCCGAAATCCTTGGTCTCGGCCAGTTGCTGGAGCGCTATCCGCGCCAGTTGTCCGGCGGCCAGCGGCAGCGGGTGGCGATGGGCCGCGCGATCGTGCGCGACCCGCAAGTGTTCCTGTTCGACGAGCCGCTGTCCAACCTCGACGCCAAGCTGCGCGTGCAGATGCGCGCCGAGATCAAGGAACTGCATCAGCGGCTGCGCACCACGTCGGTCTACGTCACGCACGACCAGATCGAGGCGATGACGATGGGCGACCGCATCGTGGTGATGCGCGACGGCGTGGTCGAGCAGCAGGGCCGGCCGCTCGATCTCTACGACCGGCCGGACAACCTGTTCGTCGCCGGATTCATCGGCTCGCCGGCGATGAATTTCATCCCGGGCACGCTGCGCCGGCAAGGGAGCGCGGCGGAAGTGGAGTTCGCCGACGGCACCCGCCTGCCGGCGCCGCGCCGCGGCAACGGCCCGGCCGGCGAGGACGGTCAGCCGGTGATCTACGGCGTGCGGCCGGAGCACCTGCGGCTCGGTGATGGCAACGCGAATGGGAATGGGGATGGAAACGGCAGCGGCGCCGGCCTGCGCGCCGCCGTCACGGTGGTCGAGCCGACCGGCGCGAACACGGAAATCTACGCGAAATTCTGCAACGCGGACCTGATCTCGGTTTTCCGCGAGCGTCACGAATTCATGGCGGGCGACATGGTGCATCTGCTGCCGGACCATGAACACACGCATCTGTTTGCCGGCGACACCGGCAAAACGCTGATGCGGGAATGATCCGCGGCGCACCTGCCGCGGCGCGGCCGGCATGCACGACGGAGCGGTCCACTTGGTCCACTTCAAAGGAGACGACACCATGACCAGACTGACGAGACGCGATTTTCTGATATCGACGACCGCTGCCGCGGCCGCTTCCGCGCTAGGGGGCAGCGCCTTCGCCGAGACCGCGCTGCAAACGCAGCCGGAAAAAGGGGCGACGCTGCGCGTGCTGCGCTGGAAGCGTTTCGTGCAGGGCGACGAAGACCTCTGGATGAAGAACACCAAGAAGTTCACCGACCAGACCGGCATCCCGGTGCGGATCGACAGCGAAGGCTGGGAAGACGTGCGGCCGAAGGCGGCGGTCGCGGCCAGCGTGGGCAGCGGTCCGGACATGATCCTCGGCTGGTTCGACGATCCGCACCAGTATCCGGACAAGCTGGTCGACCTGACCGACGTGGCAGACTACCTCGGCAAGAAATACGGCGGCTGGTACGACGTCTGCCGCAAGTACGGCATGCGCGGCGACAAGTGGATCGGCCTGCCGATGGGCGTGGTCGGCAACGCGATGGTCTATCGCAAGAGCCACATGAATGCGGCCGGCTTCGACGAGTTCCCGAAGGACACGCAGGGCTTCCTGAAGCTGTGCCAGGCGATGAAGGCCAAGGGCACGCCGCCCGGCTTCGCGCTCGGCAAGGCGGTCGGCGACGGCAACAACTGGGCGCACTGGCTGCTTTGGTCGCACGGCGGGATGATGGTCGACAAGAATGCCAAGGTGGTGATCGATTCGCCGGAAACCGTCGCCGCGCTGGAATACGCGCGCCAGCTCTATCCGACCTTCGTGCCCGGCACGCTATCGTGGCAGGACCCGTCGAACAACAAGGCGTTCATCGACGGCCAGATCAGCCTGACCGCGAACGGCATCTCGGTCTACTACGCGGCCAAGACGTCGAAGGAGCCGAAGCTGCAGGAGATGGCGAAGGACATCTACCACGCGCACTTCCCGATCGGCCCGATCGGCAAGCCGACCGAGCTGATGCAGATCACGCAGATGATGCTGTTCAAGTATTCGAAATACCCGAACGCGGCCAAGGCCTACATCCAGTTCATGATGGAAGCCGACCAGTACAACCCTTGGATGGAAGCGTCGATCGGCTACGTCAGCCAGTCGCTGAAGGCGTATGAGGCGAATCCGATCTGGACTGCCGACCCGAAGCACACCACGTACCGCGAGGCGGCCTCGCTGATGCTCGACAACGGCCATGCCGGCCCGCTCGGCACCGCGTCGGCCGCGGTGATGGCGGACTATGTGGTGGTCGACATGGTTGCCCAGGCGGCGAGCGGCGAGAAGTCGCCGAAGGAAGCCGCTGCGCGCGCGGCTGAACGCGCCAAGCGCTACTACAAGGCTTGAGGGTTGGCCGGGTGACGCGGTGCGTCGCCCGGCTTTTTTCCCACAATCCCGCCCGGAGACGTTGCCATGACTGCCGCCGAAGCCGCCGCCCGACCGGTGCCGCGAAAAAAATCGCCGTCCCGCCTGCTCAACAACCGTAACGTGCTCGGCCTGCTGTTCATGCTGCCGACCGTGTTGCTGCTACTGGTGTTCCTGACCTACCCGCTCGGCCTCGGCGTCTGGCTCGGCTTCACCGACACCAAGATCGGCCGTGCCGGCGAGTGGGTCGGCCTGGACAACTACCGCTTCCTGATCGGCGATTCGCTGACGCTGCTGGTGCTGTTCAACACCATCTTCTATACCGTCGTCGCCAGCGTCTTCAAGTTCATCCTCGGCCTGTGGCTGGCGCTGCTGCTGAACAAGAACCTGCCGTTCAAGGCGTTCTTCCGCGCGATCGTGCTGCTGCCGTGGATCGTGCCGACCGCGCTGTCCGCGCTCGCGTTCTGGTGGATCTACGATCCGCAGTTCTCGATCATCAGCTGGACGCTGATGCGCTGGGGCTGGATCCACCAATACATCGACTTCCTCGGCTCGCCGTGGATGGCGCGCTTCTCGACCATCGCCGCCAACATCTGGCGCGGCGTGCCGTTCGTCGCGATCTCGCTGCTGGCCGGACTGCAGACGATCTCGCCGTCGCTGTACGAAGCGGCGTCGATCGACGGCGCGTCGCGCTGGCAGCAGTTCCGGCATGTGACGCTGCCGATGCTGACGCCGATCATCGCGGTGGTGATGACGTTCTCGGTGCTGTTCACCTTCACCGACTTCCAGCTGATCTACGTGTTGACGCGCGGCGGCCCGCTGAACGCGACGCACCTGATGGCGACGCTGTCGTTCCAGCGCGCGATCCCCGGTGGCGCGCTCGGCGAGGGCGCGGCGCTGGCGACGATGATGGTGCCGTTCCTGCTCGCGGCGATCATGTTTTCCTACTTCGGCCTGCAGCGGCAGGCATGGCAACAAGGCGGAGGTGACCGATGACAAGCCAGGACAGCCAAGGCATGGATTACCTGCAGTCGCTGCCGCGGCGCTGGGTGACCACTTACCTTCCGCTCGCGATCTTTGTGTTCGTGCTGCTGTTTCCGTTCTACTGGATGGTGATCACTGCGTTCAAGCCGGACGCCGAGCTGCTGATGCAGACCAACAATCCGTTCTGGGTGGTGAAGCCGACGCTGGAGCATTTCCGCCGGCTGCTGTTCCACACGCAGTATCCGGCGTGGCTGGTCAACACGCTGATCGTCTCGATCGTGTCCACCTTCCTCTCGCTGGCGGCCAGCGTGTTCGCCGCCTACGCGATCGAGCGGCTGCGCTTTCGCGGCGCGCGCCAGACCGGGCTGGCGATCTTTCTCGCCTACCTGGTGCCGCCGTCGATCCTGTTCATCCCGCTGGCGGCCATCGTCTTCAAGCTCGGCCTGTTCGACACCCGCTGGGCGCTGATCCTGACCTACCCGACCTTCCTCGTGCCGTTCTGCACCTGGCTGCTGA
>JBQCGO010000362.1:0-8480 GCA_051955575.1 Burkholderiaceae bacterium | reverse complement strand
TCGCAGAGACGGCGCCGGCCGGGAAACCGAACTCGGCTTGGCGTCATTGCGTGGCGGCACGATGGCGCCGCGGGCCTATTCGTCGCGTCCGGCCTGCGCCAGCTTCAGGTGCAGCACGAAGTTTTCCAGCGTGAGCTTGGCGACCGAAGCGACCAGCACCATCTCGCGATCGCTCTCGGCCATCGGCCGCAACTGCGTCTCGTAATGCTCGACCACCGACAACGCGATCAGCCGCGCCGCGTCGTCCTCGTCGACGCCGAGCATGCCCCAGTCGATCGGGTCTTCGGATTCGATCTCGCGGATCAGCGCCTCGACGGTGCGCGGGTCGATCGTCATGGGGCTCCTTCTTGATCATCCTTGAACGGCCGTGAAAGACCGATGCCGGCATGATCCCATGCGCGGCGGAGGCCGCGCTATTTGCCCGGCTTGCCGTTGTCCGGCGGCGGCAGGTCGATCGGCTTGACCACTACCGGCGCGACGCCTTCCTTCTTCATCTCCAGCGTCTTGGCAACCTTCGGCGTGACGTCGATGATGCGGCCGGCTACATAGGGCCCGCGGTCTCGGATCTCGACCGTCGCACTCTTGCCGTTTTCCAGGTTGGTGACCCTGGCCTCGGTGCCGAGCGGCAGCGTCTTGCTCGCCGCCGCATTCGCGTCGGGCTGCATCGGCGTGCCGTCGGCCATCGTCCTGCCGGCGAATTCCTTGCCGTAGTACGACGCTTCGCCGCGGCGCGGCTGGCCGGAACGGTCCAGCCTTGTATCGTCCCCGGCGCGCGCGCCGTTCGCCAGGCAGGCGGCGAGCGCGAACAGCGCCGCGCCGGAAAGCAATGCGTGTCGGTTCATGTCTGCCTCGCCGCGTGGGGGCCGGATGAGCGGATGGCCGGATAACGAATCGCCATCCGGAAATCAGATGCCGCGCCGACCGCGAAGTTCGGCCGGGCCGGCCTGTGCTACTCGCGCCGCAGCCGGCGCATCGCCCGCCGCCGCTCCGCCGGCCAGCCGATTTCCTTTTCCGCGCGTTGCAGCAGCGCCAGCGCATTCGGCATCGCATGGCCCTCGGCGGTATTGTCGAACACGCACCAGACCTGACGGCCGGCGCGGCGATGGCGCGTCAGTTCGGCGGACAACCCGTCCAGGACACTCTCGGGGTAGGCGGAGCGATAGATCACCGGCGAGCCGTGCAGCCGGTAGTAGACGAGACGGTCGTAGCCGGCCGGCACCGGCCGGTTCACCGGCGGCGGATCGGCGATCACGAACGCGATCTCCAGCCGCGCCAGCATCTCGGCCGCAGCCTCGCCGAACCAGCTCGCGTGGCGCGGCTCGCAGGCGACCGGCGTCTCGGTGCGCATGCGCAACTGGTCGAAGAAGAGTTCGGCGGAAAACGCATCGAACGCCAGGCTCGGCGGCAATTGCACCAGCAGGCAGCCGAGCTTGTCCTCGAGGCAGCCGACCTCGCCGAGGAAGCGGTCGAGGTTGCCGTCGGTGTCGCGCAGCCGCGCCTCGTGGGTCAGCGCGCGCGGCACTTTCACCGAGAAGCGAAAGCCCGGCGGCACGGTGTCGCGCCAGCGCGCGTAGGTGGCCGGCTGGTGCGGCCGGTAGAACGAGGAATTGATCTCGACCGCGGGCAGCAGCGCCGCATACCGCTCCAGATGGCTGCGGCCGGCGCCGCCTGTCTTTTCACTATCGCCCGCGCCGAACCAGGCGCCGACCTGCGCCGGCACGTTCCAGCCGGCGCAGCCGACCAGCACCGGCGCGGCTTCGATGACGATGCGCGGCGGCGGCGCCGACGGCAGCGTGTCCTCGAACAGGTCGCGCTGCAGCGGCGGGGACATTGCCGACGCTGCGGTGGAAGCTGCAGCTTCGGCGGCACGGCCGGGTTTGCGGGCGGTCATGGCGGCATCACGCGGCGGAAATGGCGATATGGACACGCCGGTTTTGCGCAGGTTCAACGTTTTCCGGAAGAATTTGTGACGGCGCAGCGCGCGACATCGTGAAGTCCCCACGCGAGGGCGGCGCTGTCGCGGCCGGCGCGTCGGGTCGCGGCATAATGGCAGTCGAATATCAAAACAACAGGAGACGAGCCCGATGCATCCCGACCTGAAACCCGGCCTCACCTTCGACTGGACCCCCGTCGTGCCCGAGCGCGCGACGGTGCCCAACCTGTTCCACGACGTGCCCGCCTGCCGCGACCTGCCGGACGTGCTGGCCACCGGCTACATGGTCGGGCTGATGGAGATCGCCTGCATGCAGGGCATCATGCCCTACGTCGACTGGGCCACCGAGCGCAGCGTGGGCACGCTGGTCGAGTTCTCGCACCTGGCGGCGACGCCGCCGGGCATGACGGTGACGATCCGGGGCGAAGTGCTGGACGGGTCGGGCCGGCGGCTGCGTTTCCGGGTCGAGGCCTGGGACGGGCTGGACAAGATCAGCGAAGGCATACACGAACGCAACCTCATCTCGCCGGCGAAATTCGATGCGAAGCTGGCCGAGAAAAAGGCGAGGGCCGGCCTGTGACCGGCGGCCGGCATCCGGGCGAGGTTCCGCCGGGGCCGGCACCGGCGCCGTCGCCGTGCATCGGCGTGTGCCGGATCGAGCCGGACAGCGAGCTGTGCGCCGGCTGCCGCCGCACGCCCGGCGAGATTGCGGCCTGGCCGACCATCAGCGTCGAATCGCGGCTGCGCATCCTGCGGCAACTGGCATGCCGGCGCGACGCCTGACCGCAGCGCGCGCTGCCGAACTTGCCGCGGCGGGTGCAGTCGCACCTGCTGTCTTCACATCTGCTGTTTCCCCATCGGCTGGTTCCGCATCTGCCGTCCGTTCCGCTTCCCAACGACTCCCGGAAACGCCATGACCCACATCGTCATCATCGGCTGCGGTTTCGGCGGCCTGTTCGCCACGCGTGCGCTGGCCAGGGCCGACGTGCGCATCACCGTCGTCGACCGCAGCAACCACCACCTGTTCCAGCCGCTGCTGTACCAGGTGGCGACCGCCGGGCTGTCGGCGCCGTCGATCGCCGCGCCGATCCGGCACATCCTGGCGGACCAGGACAACGCCACCACGCTGATGGCCGACGTGGTCGGCATCGACCCGGCGCAGCGCACCGTGACGCTGGACGACGGCTCGACCATCGGCTGGGACTATCTGATCGTCGCCGCCGGCTCGACCCACAGCTACTTCGGCCACGACGAGTGGGCGCGCGTGGCGCCGGGCCTGAAGACGCTCGCCGACGCGCTGACGATCCGCGCCCGCATGCTGACCGCGTTCGAGCATGCCGAGCGCGAGGCCGATGCCGCCGCGCGCGAAGGCTGGCTGACCTTCGCGGTGGTCGGCGCCGGCGCCACCGGCGTCGAGCTGGCCGGCACCATGATCGAGATCATCCGCCACACGCTGCGCGGCGAGTTCCGCCGCATCGACCTGCACGACGCGCGCGTGGTGCTGCTCGAAGGCGGCGACCGGGTGCTGCCGCCGTATCCGCCCGAGCTGTCCGACAACGCGCTGCAGGCGCTGCGCCGGCTCGGCGTGGACGTGCGCACCGGCTGCCGGGTGACCGGCATCGACAGTGACGGGGTGAGTTACGACAGCGCCGACGGCCCGCGCCGGCTGGAGGCGAAGACGGTGATCTGGTCGGCCGGCGTGACCGCCTCGCCGCTGGGCCGCGCGCTCGGCGTGCCGCTGGACCGTGGCGGCCGCGTGATCGTCGGGCAGGATCTGTCGGTGCCGGGACATCCGAACGTGTTCGTGGTCGGCGACCTGGCGGCGGTCACGTCGGACGGCAAGCCGGTGCCCGGCGTATCGCCGGCGGCCAAGCAGATGGGACGCCTTGCCGCCGGGAACATTCTGGCCGACCTGGCTGGCCGGCCGCGCCGGCCGTTCCGCTACCGCGACTACGGCATGCTGGCCACCATCGGCCGCAACGCCGCGGTGGCCAAGGTCGGGCGGATCCAGTTCTCCGGCTTCGCCGCCTGGATCTTCTGGCTGGTGGTGCACGTGTATTTCCTGATCGGCTTCCGCAGCCGGCTGGCGGTGATGACCGACTGGATCTGGGCCTACGTCAGCTTCGGGCGCAATGCGCGCATCGTCGCCGGCGGCATCGACCGGCCCGGCGTCGCGCCGCCCGGCGATGCGGATCAGGCGTCCACGTCCGAAGGCTGGTGGAAGAACGATTCGGCTTCCGGCGCCGGCAGCGGGCGGCTGAACAAGTAACCCTGCATCGCGTCGCAGCCGCGTTCGGCGAGGAACGCCGCCTGCGCCTCGCCGCTCACGCCCTCGGCCACCACGCGCAATTCCATGTAGTGCGCCAGCGAGATGGTGGCCGCGACGATGGCGGCGTCATCGGGATCGCTCATCACGTCGCGGATGAACGACTGGTCGATCTTCAGCGTGTCGATCGGCAGCCGCTTCAGGTGGGACAGCGACGAGTAGCCGGTGCCGAAATCGTCGATCGAGATGCATACGCCCATGCCGCGCACCCGCTGCAGCGTCTCCAGCGAGGCGTCGACGTTCTGCATCAGACTGCTCTCGGTGATCTCCAGTTCGAGCCATTGCGCGCCGAGCCCGGTGTCCGCCAGGATCGCGCCGAGCTTGGCCGCGAACAGCGGCGAGGCGAACTGGGCGGCCGACAGGTTGACCGCGACGCGCACCGGCACCAGGCCGGCCTGCTGCCAGACGCGGTTCTGCCGGCAGGCGGTCTTCAGCACCCATTCGCCGATCGCGCCGATCAGGCCGATCTCCTCGGCCAGCGGAATGAACTCGGCCGGCGAGATCAGCCCGCGCTCCGGGTGCTGCCAGCGGATCAGCGCCTCGATGCCGACCAGCGCGCGGTCCTCGGTGCGCACCTGCGGCTGGTAGTGGATCACGAATTCGCCGCGCTCCAGCGCGCGCCGCAGCCCGGTTTCGGTCAGCAGCCGGTCCAGCATGCGCACGTTCATCTGCGTGTCGAAGAAGCGGAAGGTGCCCGAGCCGAGCTCCTTGGCCCGGTACATCGCGATGTCGGCGTGCTTCAGAAGCGTCGGGACGTCGCCGCCGTCCTTCGGATAGACGCTGCCGCCGATGCTCACCGAGATGCTCAGCTCGTGTCCGTCGAGGTCGAACGGCTGGGCCACCACCGCGAGCAGCTTGTCGGCCAGCGCGGCGATCTGCTCGATCGATTCGGCCTGCTCGAGCACCACCACGAACTCGTCGCCACCCAGCCGCGCCACCGTGTCGCCCTCGCGCACCGCGCTCTTGAGCCGGCCGGCGATCATCTGCAGCAGCTTGTCGCCGCGGTCGTGGCCCAGGCTGTCGTTGACCATCTTGAAGCGGTTCAGGTCCATGAACAGCACGCCGACCAGCCGGTCGGCGTGTACGCGGCGCTGCGCGATCGCGTGCTCGAGCCGCTCGTGCAGCAGCGAGCGGTTCGGCAGTTCGGTCAGCGCGTCGTGCGAGGCGAGGTAGGCGATGCTGCGCTCGTACTCCATCGCGCGCGTGATGTCGCGCAGCACCGCGTACACGCCGACCACGTGGCCGTCGACGAAGATCGGCAGATAGGTCGAGTCGATGTCGGCCTGGCTGCCGTCCTTGCGTATCAGCCGGGTCTGCGCCCGCTGGATGTTGCCGGCGAGCGCGAGGGCGAAGCCGTGGCGCGCGACCGGCACGTCTTCGGTCGTCAGCATCTGGCCCGGTCCGAACGTGCGCAGTTCCTCCAGCGTGTAGCCGGACAGGTTGAGCATGGCTTCGTTGGCGAACACCACCCGGCCGGCGCGGTCGCGCGAGAAGATCGCGTCGGCGTGATGCTCGAACAGCGAGCGGAAGCGTTCCTCGCTTTCCTTCAGGCGGCGCACGGTGGCGTCGGCCAGCGGATGCAGCCGCAGCCGCATGACCAGCGTGCCGAACACGATGAGCGCGGTCAGCGCCAGCGTCAGCACGTTGAAGCGCTCGCGCAGCGGCGCGTAGAAGTCCTCGACGTCGGTCTTGATCACGATGCCCAGGCCGAGCGTGGCCAGCGGCGCGTAGGCGGACATCACCGGCACGCCGCGCATGTCGTTGATCATCGTCACGCCGGATTCGCCGTCGAGCGCGCGGCCGATCGGCAGCAGCGCGTTGCCGCGCGCGTCGAACGCCGGGATGCCGGTGCTGGCCGGCAGGGTGCGCGAGGCCGGGCAGACCACGGTCAGTTCTTCCCGGCCGCATACCACCGCGTCGCTCGACGTGCCGGCGCGGCGAATCTTGGTCAGCGTTTCGGTCAGGAACGGCATCCGCTGCTCGATGCTGATGCGTCCGAGCACGTGGCCGTCGCGCGCGATCGGGTTTTCGAAATGCAGGAAATACTCGTCGCCGCGCCAGATCAGCGATGCCGCGCCTTCGAAAGTCAGCAGCCGCGCGTGGACGGCGTCGGGGCCGGTGGTGAATTCGCCGGCGCCGGCGACCGGGGTGCCGCTCGAATCGACCAGCCGGATGCCCGACACGCCGTACGGCAGCCAGCTGCGCAGCGCATCGTCGATGGTCCAGAGCGCCTGCGCATCGCCCGGCGCGCGTTCCAGCCGCGCCAGCGCATTGGCCAGCGACGGCCGGGTCGAGACCGAGCGCGCCAGCAGCAGCTCCTGCTCGATCATGTTCGCCAGCGAGGTCGCGTTGCTGGTCGCGGTCAGCAGGAGGTTTTCCCCGAACGCCTCCTCGAAGCTGCTGCTGAGCACGTGGAAGCCGAACGTCCCGCCGACCAGCGCCACCACCGTCAGCACCGCCGCCGCGGTGCGGGTGATGCGCCCGGCGATCCGGTGCAGCGCGGTCTGCCGGCCGCTGCGCAGCCGTTCGCGCAACAGCCAGAGCGCCGTGCCCAGGGCGGCCATGCCGGCGGCGGTCGGCGGCAGCATCGTGTTGTAGCGCGTCACCCGGTACATCGCCTGCAGATGCAGCACGTAGCCGATCAACGCGGCCACGCCGATGACCAGCACCACCGCGATCGCCAGCATCCCGAACCGGCGCTTGCGCGCGCGGGCGTCGTTCAGCCAGGCCAGCGCCACGCCGGCGCACAGGAACGCGATGCAGGTGTTCGGCGCCACGCGGCCGGGATGCGGCGTATCTTCGGACGGCAGCGCGACGCCGCGCACGAAATCGATGCCGAGGTTCACGTCGAACGCGTGCTCGAACAGGATCAGGGCCGGCAGCGCGATCAGCAGCCAGCGGCAGACGCGCAGCAGCGGCGCGTGCGGATGGCGTTCGAAGATCATGCAGCACAGGCCCGCGCACAGGAACAGCAGCGGCGTGTTCAGGCCCATGCGCGCCGAGCCCGGCAGCAGCGTCGCGATCAGCGCGCTGTCGGTGATCCAGCGGACGGTGACCACTGCGCCGAGCAGGGCGATGCCGAACCCGAGGACTTCGTGGACCGCGTAGGGAAATTTTTTCATTTGCTGGCGCCGCGGAGCGAAGGAAGGCGGCGGACGCGTCCCGGATGTCCGCCGCCGTTCCGTATGCTAACGAATTTTCCCCGGGGTTCCGGTGGATGAATCGAAATATTTAACAATTAAATATGCCGTGCGGCAATGCCGCGGCGGCGCCGGCATGTCCGCAGGGGCGGAAAGCCGGAGCGCGCCCGGCGTTTCGTTGCCGCACCTATACTTTTCCACAGCTTCCCCAGTTTCCCATTGCCGAGGCCGCCATGCCGTTGCCCGCCGTGTTACAAAATCTGCGCCTGCCGGTGATCGCGTCACCGATGTTCATCGCCAGCGGTCCGGCGCTGGTTGCCGCCCAGTGCAAGGCCGGCATCGTCGGCGCCTTCCCGGCGCTCAACGCCCGGCCCGCTGCGCAACTCGTCGTCTGGCTGACGCAGCTGCGCACGTAACTCGACGCCTGCCGCGCCGCGCATCCGGCGCGCCCGGTCGGCCCGATCGCGGTGAACCAGATCGTGCACCAGTCGAACGACCGGCTCGCGCACGATGTCGAGGTCTGCGTGAAGCACCGGGTGCCGATCGTCATCTCCAGTCTGCGTGCGCCGCCGTCGGACATGCTCGATGCGGTGCACGGCTACGGCGGCATCGTGCTGCACGACGTGATCTCGATCCGCCACGCGAAGAAGGCGCTCGACGCCGGCGTGGACGGCCTGATCCTGGTGGCGGCCGGCGCCGGCGGCCATGCGGGCACGCTGTCGCCGTTCGCGCTGGTGGGCGAGGTGCGGCGCTTCTTCGACGGCCCGGTCGTGCTGTCCGGCGCGATCGCGACCGGCGGCGCGGTCCTCGCCGCGCAAGCGATGGGTGCGGACTTCGCCTACATCGGTTCGCGCTGGCTGGCGACGAAGGAATCCAACGTCGACGACGCCTACCGGCAGGCGATCGTCGAATCGAGCGCGGCCGACATCGTCTACACCAATCTTTTCACCGGCGTGCACGGCAACTACCTGAAGAAGTCGATCGCCGCCGCCGGCCTCGATCCGGACAACCTGCCGGACGCCGACAAGTCGGCGATGCATTTCGGTTCAGGTGGTTCAGGTGGTGCGGGCAAGATCAAGCC
>JBQCGO010000361.1:0-2852 GCA_051955575.1 Burkholderiaceae bacterium | reverse complement strand
CGATCGACTTGCCGCCGGTGCCGATCGCGACGACCAGCTCGATCTCGTGGTGCAGGTCCTGGGTGAGGCTCGGGTACGGCATCTCGCCGACCCCGCCCTCGGCGATCGGCAGCACCGCGTCGGCCGGCTTCATGAAGAAGAACGGCGCCTCGCGGCCGCTGTGACCCATCTCTTTCGCGTGCTCGACGTAGTTGCGGCCGACGCAGTAGATGCGGTGAACGGGGAACTGGGTGTCGCGTCCGGCGACGGGAACGGCCGCCGCGGGTGCGGGGGGGAAAGCGAATTGCATGTTATGGTCTCCTTGGTGTCGGGCGATTATGCCATCCGCTCTCCCGCGCGCAAAGCCGCGCCGTTTTCCACGCCGCCGGAAGGTGCGCGTCGGCAAGAAAAACTGAACCCGGTGCGATGCGCGCTGTCCCAAGGAACCCGAGTTTTTTTCCGGAGAAATGCATGTTCACCCGGCTGCTTCGCTTCGCGCGTGCGCTCGGCCACGACGCGGCCGTCCTCTGGTATGCCTGCCGCAACCCGGCCACGCCGCTCGCAGTCAAGGTCGGCGCGCTGCTGCTGGCCCTCTACGTGATCAGCCCGATCGATCTGCTGCCGGACTGGATTCCGCTGGCGGGATGGATCGACGACCTCGGCTTGGCGACCTTCGGCATCGCCGCGCTGCTGCGCTGGCTGCCGCCGTCGGTGGCCCAGGAAGCGCGCGGGATGGCGGCACGCCGCCGCGCGGGGTCGCTGTTCCGACGCGGCAAGTGAAGGCGCGCCTCAGCCTTCGCCAAGGTAAGCGGCCTGCACTCTCGGATCGTTGAGCATGTCGGCGGCGACGCCGCTCATGGTGACGATGCCCGAATCCATCACGTAGCCGCGGTCGGCGGCCTGCAGAGCGAGCTTCGCGTTCTGCTCGACCAGCAGGATCGTCACGCCCTGCGCCGAGACGGCGCGCACCACCTCGAAAATCTTTTCCACCATGATCGGCGACAGGCCCATCGACGGCTCGTCGAGCAGCAGCAGGTGCGGATGGCTCATCAGCGCGCGCGCCATGGCCAGCATCTGCTGCTCGCCGCCGGACAGTGTGCCGGCCATCTGCGCCGAGCGCTCCTTGAGACGGGGAAACACGCCGAACCAGCGGTCGATGTCGTCGGCGATGCCCGCCTTGTCGTCGCGAATGTAGGCGCCCATCAGCAGATTCTCGTGCACGCTCATCCGCGTGAACACGCCGCGTCCTTCAGGCACCATCGCCAGGCGCCGCTTGACCAGCTCGAACGAGTCGGCACCGAGGATCGGCCGGCCGAGATACTCGATGCCGCCGCCGGTCCGGCATTCCGGCAGCGTGCCGGTGATCGCCTTCAGCGTGGTGGTCTTGCCGGCGCCGTTGGCACCGATCAGCGTGATCAACTCACCCTGGTTGACTTCGAGGTCGACACCCTTGACCGCCTGGATGCCGCCGTAGGCGACCGTCAGGCCGCTGATCTTCAACACGTTTTCCGTCATGGGCGCGGTGCTCCGGTTGGCCTGCTCGCGGGATGCGGCGTCCATCAGTGCGCTCCCGCGCCGAGATAGGCTTCGATCACGGCCGGGTTCTTCTGCACTTCGGCGGGCGCTCCTTGCGCGATCGGCTTGCCGTAATCGAGCACCGTCAGCTGATCGCACAGGCCCATGACCAGCTTGACGTCGTGCTCGATCAACAGGATGGTCCGGCCTTCCGCCTTGATCTTTACCAGCAGTTCGCGCAGCGCGAGCTTCTCGGTGGCGTTCATGCCGGCGGCCGGTTCGTCCAGCGCAAGCAGCTTCGGCTCGGTCGCCAGCGCCCTGGCGATTTCCAGTCGACGCTGATCGCCGTACGACAGGTTGCGCGCGGTCCGGGAAGCAAACTGCGGGATGCCGACGAATTCGAGCAACTCCATCGCGCGTGCCCGGATTCCCGCCTCTTCCTCGCGCGCCGCACGGTGCCGGAACACCGCGCCCACGACACCCTGATGGGTACGGACGTGCCGCCCCACCATCACGTTCTCCAGCGCCGTCATCTCGCCGAACAACCTGATGTTCTGGAAGGTGCGCGCGATGCCCGCCTTCGCTACCTCGTGCGGCGCCGACGGCGAATACGGCTTGCCGGCCAGCCGGAAGGTGCCGGAATCCGGTTGGTACAGCCCTGTGATGACGTTGAAGAAGGTAGTCTTGCCGGCGCCGTTCGGGCCGATCAGGCCATAAATCTGGCCGCGCAGAATGCGCATGCCGACGTCGGACAGCGCCTGCAGCCCGCCGAAGCGCTTGCTCACGCCGGCGATGTCGAGAATGGTGTCGTCGCTCATCGCTCCTCCTCAGACCGGAACCTTGCCGTCGTTCTTCGCCAGCGCTTCCTTGTCGCCGGTCGGCCGGTCCTCGTGCCGCGGCGCCGGCCACAGGCCCGCCGGTCGGTTGAGCATGATCACCACCATCGCCAGCCCGTAGAGAAGCTGGCGCAGCACTTCCGCATCGATCAGCACGCGGCCGAATATCGCCTGCTGCACCGGCTCGACGGTGTGCCGCAACACTTCCGGCAGCGCGGCCAGCAGTACTGCGCCGAGCACCACGCCCGGGATGTGCCCCATGCCGCCCAGCACCACCATTGCCAGCACCGCGATCGACTCGGTCAGCGAGAACGACTCGGGCGACACGAAGCCCTGGAAGCCGGCGAACATCGCACCGGCGACGCCGCCGAACGATGCGCCCATCGCGAACGCAAGCAGCTTGATGTTGCGGGTGTTGATGCCCATCGCCTTGGCGGCGATCTCGTCCTCCCGAATCGCGACCCAGGCGCGGCCCAGGCGCGAATGCTGGAGCCGCGACGAGATGAAGATGATCGCGATGCA
>JBQCGO010000360.1:0-2802 GCA_051955575.1 Burkholderiaceae bacterium | reverse complement strand
ATGCGTGGCGAAGGGATGGAAAGGAACGGGACGCGGCGAGGAACGGCAAGACACGCCGGCGCGGTGTCGGAAACAGGTCGGAACCGCAGCATCTGCGGGATGATACCGCGCGCGGAATGCAGGGCTTTCCTACGGCAGGATCGCGGCGCAGCGCCACAGCGCATGGCCGGACGCGGCGTACTTTTCCTCGAACGGGGTCAGCGGCGCATCGTCGCCGGCCACGCCGCACGGCGCGATCGCTTCCACCGACACCGGCACGCCGGCCGCCTGGCGCAGCGCCGCGGCCATTTCGTCGACGTAGACGCGCCAGTTGCTGCGGCATTCGAAGACGCCGCCGAGCGCGAGCAGGGTCGGAAACACCGCGTGCGCATGCCAGCGGCGCTGCACCTGCGCCGGCTTCGGATACGGGTTCGGGTAGAGCAGGTAGTGCCGCGCCAGCCGGATGCCGGCAGCGTGCACTAGCCGCCAGAAATCGACCAGGTCCGCGCGCAGCAGGAGCATGTTGGCCGGCGCCTCGCCGTCCCAATGCACCTGCCGCCCGAGCCGGTCGGCCGAGCGGTCGACGCCGAGCACGAAATGGTCCGGATAGCGCCGCGCCAGCCGTCGCGTCGACAGCCCGACGCCGCAGCCGGCATCGAGGATCAGCGGCGCGCCGCCGGCCGCATGCCAGCTCGCGGCTGCCGTCTCGAACGCGCGGCGGCCATGCTCGGCCACCGGCTTGCGGAACGGCGCGGCCGCGTGGCGGGCGACGATTTCGGCGAGCCGCTGGTGCGGCGCGTCCTGGATGCTGGAGACGGTGCGGGAATTGCCGGTCATCGGGCGAGTATAGCGGGGCGGCGGCAGGGGAACGAACCCGCCCGTGGAGCGTCGTAAGAGCGAGCGCGGCCGTCCATCGGCGCCGTGCTGCAAAGCGGTATGCGGCCCGCCTGCCCGGCCGGCAAGGTTCGCTCCGGGCGTTGCCATCGACCTGTTTGTTGGACAGGATCAAACTTTCCCCGGCAACTTTCTTGCATGATCGTGTTATGAGCAAGATCAGGACGCACTACGACAACCTCCGGGTTGCGCGCAACGCAGACGCCGCCACGATCCGGGCGGCGTTCCGTTCGCTCTCCCAGAAGCATCATCCGGACAAGAATCCGGAGGATCGCGAGCGCGCCGAGACCATCTTCAAGATGATCGGCCGCGCCTACGACGTGCTGTCCGATCCGCAGAAGCGGCGCCAGCACGATGAGTGGATCGCGCGCGAGGAGGGCCGCGCGCGCTTCGACGCGGCCGGTATGGCTGGTGCGGCCGGTGCGGCCGGCGCCGCGCACCGCACGGGACCGCGCCCGGCGGCGTCGCGCCCGAGTTACCGCGGTCCGCCGCCCGGTGGCCGGCGCCACGCCGGCAGCTATCAGCGCGCCCGGCCGTCGGGGACGGGATCAGGTTCGGGCATGCATGCGCGCGGCCGCACCGGCCTGCGCGACGCCAACCTGCGCTCGTCCACCATCCTGAAGGCGATGGTGTTGTGCCGGCGGGTGGAAAGCAGCGGCGGCATGATCGTCTTCATCTCGATGCTGTCGGGCCTGCTGGCGGCGGCCGCCTACGCAATCATCTCGGTGTTCTGAAAATCCTCAGCCCGGTCCGCCGTGGTCGGCATGGAACGACTCGACCAGGAAGTCGATGAAGCCGCGCACCTTGGCCGGCAGGTTCTGGCGGCTCGGGAAATACACGTGCAGGTCGGCCGAAGGCAGCGAGTAGTCGGGCAGCACGCGCTGCAGGCGGCCGGTTTCGAGGTAGCGGGCGACGTCCCATTCGGACCGGATCAGGATGCCATGGCCGTCCAGTGCCCAGCCGAGCACCACGTCGCCGTCGTTGCTCGACAGCACGCCGTGCACCTTCACCGTCTCCGTCTTCCTGCCCTTGGTCAGCCGCCAGTTGCCGTAGGCGTCGTCGTTCTGCCGGTGCAGGATGCAGGCGTGCCGCGTCAGATCAGCCGGCGCGCGCGGCGCGCCGTGCTTCTTCAGGTAAGCCGGCGACGCGCACAGGAAGCGCCGGTTCGAGAAGATCCGCCGCGCGGCCAGCCGCGTGTCGGGCAGTTCGCCGAAGCGGATGCCGATGTCGAACGATTCCTCGACCAAATCGATCGGCCGGTCGGTCAGCTGCAGCTGCACGTTCACCTCGGGGAACTGCCTGGCGAAGCGCGACACCATCGGCGCGATCACGGTGCGGCCGAAGCCGAGCGTGGCATTCACCCGCAACAGGCCGCGCGGCGCGGTGCGGCTGCTGGCGACGCGGTCTTCCATTTCCTCGATGTCGGCCAGAATCTGCGTCGCATGCGCGAGGTAGGTCTCGCCCTCGCTGGTCAGGCTCACGCGCCGCGTGGTCCGGTGCACCAGCCGCACGCCGAGCCGCTGCTCCATCAACGCCAGCCGCTTGGTCACCGCCGGCGGCGTGATGTCGAGCGCGCGCGCGGTCGCCGACAGGTTCGCGTGCCTGGCGAGCAGCACGAAGAACGCCATTTCGGAGACGATGTCGGTTTTCACTTGATTTCAATAATGGTTTGAATTCGTTTGAATTATAAACCTGCCCCGCGCGGCTAGACTGGGTGCGTCCGGTGACGTTCCGTCATCGCTCCCAATCCATTATCGCCGCACGAGGAAACCCCATGAAGATCGTCGATATCCGCGAAAAGACGATGCCGATCAGCTCGCCGATCCGCAACGCCTACATCGATTTCAGCAAGATGACCCTGAGCCTGGTCGCCGTCGTCACCGACGTGATCCGCGACGGCAAGCCGGTGGTCGGCTACGGCTTCAACTC
>JBQCGO010000359.1:0-8497 GCA_051955575.1 Burkholderiaceae bacterium | reverse complement strand
GAACCACAAGGTCGCGCCGCCGTCGCGGGTCGACATGAAGTCGAACATGGAAGAGCTGATCCACCACTTCAAGCTCTTCACCGAAGGCTTCAAGGTGCCGGAAGGCGAGGCATACGCGTCGCTGGAGCATCCGAAGGGCGAGTTCGGCATCTACATCGTGTCCGACGGCGCCAACAAGCCGTACCGCATCAAGATCCGCGCGCCGGGTTTTCCGCACCTGGAGGCGCTGGACGAAATGGCACGCGGCCACATGATCGCCGACGCCGTCACCATCATCGGCACGCAGGACATCGTCTTTGGAGAGATCGACCGCTGATCGCCGTCGACATAAAGGTCAAGCACATGCTGTTATCGGAAGACACGTACAGGAAGATCGACCGCGAAGTCGCCAAATTCCCGCCCGACCAGAAGCAGTCGGCCGTGATGGCCGCGCTGGCGATCGCGCAACGCGAGAAGGGCTGGCTCGCGCCGGAGACGATCCAGGACATCGCCGACTACCTCGGCATGCCGGCGATCGCGGTGCAGGAGGTCGTCACCTTCTACAACATGTACAACACCCGGCCGGTCGGCGAGCACAAGATCACCGTCTGCACCAACCTGCCGTGCGCATTGTCCGGCGGCGAAAAGGCCGCGCATTACCTGAAACGGAAGCTGGGCATCGATTACCGGGATACCACGTCCGACGGCAAGTTCACGCTGCTCGAAGGCGAGTGCATGGGCGCCTGCGGCGACGCGCCGGTCATGCTGGTCAACAACACCCGCATGTGCAGCTTCATGTCGGACGAGAAGATCGACGCGCTCGTCGAGGAACTCGGTGAGGTGAACCGGAAATGACCAGCCTGCACAACCGCCACATCAACCCGCTGATTCTCGCCGGCCTGGACGGCAAGAACTGGCACTTGGAAGATTACGTCAAGCGCGGCGGCTATTCTGCACTGAAACGCATCCTGACCGAGAAGATTCCGCCCGAGCAGATCATCGCGGAACTGAAGGCTTCGTCGCTGCGCGGCCGCGGCGGCGCCGGTTTCCCGACTGGCCTGAAGTGGAGCTTCATGCCGCGCCAGTTCCCGGGTCAGAAATACCTGGTCTGCAATACCGACGAGGGCGAGCCGGGCACCTTCAAGGACCGCGACATCATCCGCTACAACCCGCACGCGCTGATCGAAGGCATGACCATCGGCGCCTATGCGATGGGGATTTCCGTCGGCTACAACTACATCCACGGCGAGATCTGGGCCGAGTACGAACTTTTCGAGGAAGCGCTCGAGGAAGCACGCGCCGCCGGCATGCTGGGCGATAACATCCTCGGCAGCGGCTTCAGCTTCCAGTTGCATGCGTTCCACGGCTACGGCGCCTACATCTGCGGCGAGGAAACCGCGCTGCTCGAATCGCTGGAAGGCAAGAAGGGCCAGCCGCGCTTCAAGCCGCCGTTTCCGGCCAGCTTCGGCCTGTATGGCAAGCCCACCACGATCAACAACACCGAAACCTTCGCGGCGGTGCCGTTCATCTTCGGCATGGGCGGCGAGAAGTACGCCGCGCTCGGCAAGCCGAACAACGGCGGCACCAAGATCTTCTCGATGTCCGGCGACGTCGCGCTGCCCGGCAATTACGAAGTGCCGCTCGGCACGCCGTTCGCCAAGCTGCTCGAACTCGCCGGCGGCATGCGCGACGGCAGGAAGATCAAGGCGGTGATTCCCGGCGGCTCGTCGATGCCGGTGCTGCGCGGCGACGTGATGATGGCCACCGACATGGATTACGACTCGATCGCGAAGGCCGGATCGATGCTCGGCTCGGGCGCGGTGATCGTGATGGACGAGACGCGCTGCATGGTCAAGTCGCTGCTGCGCCTGTCGTACTTCTATTTCGAGGAATCCTGCGGCCAGTGCACGCCGTGCCGCGAAGGCACCGGCTGGCTGTACCGGATGGTGCACCGGATCGAGCACGGCGAGGGCCGCCCGGAAGACCTCGACATGCTGAACTCGGTCGCCGACAACATCCAGGGCCGCACGATCTGCGCGCTGGGCGATGCGGCGGCGATGCCGGTGCGGGCCTTCGTCAAGAACTTCCGGGAAGAGTTCGAGCACCACATCGAGCACAAGCGCTGCCTGGTGCCGGCTTATTTGTAGTTGTTCCTCTCCTGTGCGGGAGTGCGGGTGAGGAGCGGTCGTTCCTGAAACGCCATCCAAACCCATCCCCGCCCCGGCCCTCCCCTTGAAGGGGGAGGGAGGTGAAATGAGAAGCAAAAAATGATCGAAATCGAAATAGACGGCAAGAAGGTCGAAGTGCAGGAAGGCAGCATGGTGATGGATGCCGCCAACAAGGTCGGCACCTACATCCCGCACTTCTGCTATCACAAGAAGCTGTCGATCGCCGCGAACTGCCGGATGTGCCTGGTCGAAGTCGAGAAGGCGCCGAAGCCGCTGCCGGCCTGCGCGACCCCGGTGACCGCCGGCATGATCGTGCGCACCGCGAGCGAGAAGGCGACCGTCGCCCAGAAGGGCGTGATGGAATTCCTGCTGATCAACCACCCCTTGGATTGCCCGATCTGCGACCAGGGCGGCGAATGCCAGTTGCAGGATCTCGCGGTCGGCTACGGCAAGTCGTCGTCACGCTACGACGAGGAAAAGCGGGTGGTGGTGCCGAAGGACGTCGGCCCGCTGATCTCGATGCGCGGCATGAGCCGCTGCATCCACTGCACCCGTTGCGTGCGCTTCGGCCAGGAAGTCGCGGGTGTGATGGAGTTCGGCATGCTCAACCGCGGCGAGCATTCCGAGATCACCACCTTCGTCGGCAAGACGGTCGATTCCGAAATCTCCGGCAACATGATTGACCTGTGCCCGGTCGGTGCGCTGCTGTCGAAGCCGTTCAGCGCCACCGCGCGCAGCTGGGAATTGTCGCGCCGCAAGTCGGTGAGCCCGCACGACGGCCTCGGCGCCAACCTGATCGTCCAGGTCCGCGGCGGCAAGGTAATGCGCATGCTGCCGCTGGAGAACGATGACGTCAACGAATGCTGGCTGTCCGATCGCGACCGCTTCGCCTATCCGGGTCTGTACACGGAAGATCGCCTGACGACGCCGCGCATCAAGCAGGACGGCAAGTGGATCGAGGTCGACTGGCAGACCGCGCTCGAATACGTCGCGCACGGCTTGCGCAACATCCGTCACGAGCACGGTGCCGATGCGATTGCCGCGCTCGCCGCGCCGCATTCGACGCTGGAAGAACTGTACCTGCTGCAGAAACTGGTGCGCGGCCTCGGATCCGACAACGTCGATTTCCGTCTGCGCCAGTCCGATTTCTCGCTCGACGGCAAAGTCGTTCCCTGGCTCGGCATGCCGGTCGCCGGGTTGAGCAAGCTGGACGGCGCGCTGATCGTCGGCTCGACGCTGCGCCAGGAGCATCCGCTGCTCGCCGCGCGCCTGCGTCAGGCGGCCAAGCGCGGCGCCAAGATCGGCCTGATCCACGCCAGCGACGACGACCTGCTGATGCCGGTCGCTGCCAGGATGGTCGCGGCGCCGTCGTCCTGGGTGGGCGCCCTCGGTGAAGTGATCGCCGCGGTCGCCGCCACGAAGGGCGTCACCGCGCCGGAAGGTTTCGAAAACGTCAAACCGTCCGAGGCGGCGAAAGGCATCGCCGCCGCCTTGATGTCGGGCGAGTCGCGCGCGATCCTGCTCGGCAACGCCGCCGCGCATCATCCCGAAGCGTCGCGGCTGCACGCCGCCGCCGAATGGCTCGCCGCGAACGCGCAGGCGACCTTCGGCTACCTCGCCGAGGCGGCCAACAGCGTCGGCGGCTATCTCGTCAACGCCTTGCCGTCCGCCGGCGGCGCCAATGCGCTGCAGGCCGTCCGGCAACCGCGCAAGGCGTACGTGCTGATGAATCTCGAAGCCGAGGCCGATCACTACGATCCGGCCGCCGCCGTCGCGGCGCTGCGCCAGGCCGAGATGGTGATCTCGCTGTCGCCGTATGCGCACGGCGCCGAGTACGCCGACGTGATGCTGCCGATCTCGCCGTTCAGCGAGACGGCCGGCACCTTCGTCAACGCGGAGGGCAGGGCGCAGAGCTTCAACGGCGCGGCAAAGCCGTTCGGCGACACCCGGCCCGGCTGGAAAGTGCTGCGCGTGCTCGGCAACCTGCTGGATCTCCACGGTTTCGATTACGAGAATACGGAAGCGGTGCGCAAGGACGCCGTCGGCGCCGAGCAGGCCGCCGGACTGGATCTCGCGTCGCGGTTGAACAACGCGGCCGGCGTCCGCCCGGTCCCGGGAAGCCGCGCGGCCGACGGCGCGCTGGAGCGTCTCGGCGAAGTGCCGATGTACGCGACGGACGCGATCGTCCGCCGTTCGCCGCCGCTGCAGGACACCCGCTACGCGCATCCGGCGGAAGCCTCGATGTCGCCGGCGCTCGCGCAGCGCCTCGGCGTCGTCGCCGGTGACCGCATCCGCGTGGAGCAGGGCAGCGGCAGCGCCGTGCTGCACGCCCACGTCGACGCGCGCCTGCCCGACAACGTCATCCGGATTCCGGCCGCGATTGCCGCCACCGCATCGCTCGGCGGCATGTTCGGCCCGATCACCGCGGAGAAGGTCTGATGGATCACATGCTCGCCAACCTCACCGCCACCGGCCAGGGCGTGTTCGGCTACTTCTGGCCGTTCGTCTGGAACATCGTCAAGATCGTCTGCATCGTGCTGCCGATCATGGGCTGCGTCGCCTACCTGACGCTCTGGGAACGCAAGATGATCGGCTGGATGCACGTGCGCATCGGCCCGAACCGGGTCGGACCGGCCGGGCTGCTGCAGCCGATCGCCGACGCGCTGAAGCTGCTGCTGAAGGAAATCATCGTCCCGGCCAAGGCTAACCGCGCGCTGTTCGTGATCGCGCCGATCATGACCATCATGCCGGCGCTGGCCGCCTGGGCCGTGGTGCCGTTCGGCCCCGAAACCGTGCTGGCCAACGTCAACGCCGGCCTGCTGTTCGTGATGGCGATCACCTCGATGGAGGTGTACGGCATCATCATCGCCGGCTGGGCGTCGAACTCGAAGTACGCGTTCCTCGGCGCGATGCGCGCGTCGGCGCAGATGGTGTCGTACGAGATCGCGATGGGCTTCGTGCTGGTGATCGTGCTGATGGTGTCCGGCAGCCTGAACTTCACCGACATCGTCAACGGCCAGAACCACGGCTTCTTCGCCGGCAAGGGCATCAGCTTCCTGTCGTGGAACTGGCTGCCGCTGCTGCCGATCTTCTTCGTCTACATCATCTCCGGCATCGCCGAGACCAACCGCCATCCGTTCGACGTGGTGGAAGGCGAATCCGAGATCGTGGCCGGTCACATGGTCGAGTACTCCGGCATGTCGTTCGCGATGTTCTTCCTCGCCGAGTACGCGAACATGATCCTGATCTCGGCGCTGGCGTCGCTGATGTTCCTCGGGGGCTGGCTGCCGCCGATCGACGTCGCGCCGCTGAACTGGATTCCCGGCTGGATCTGGCTCGGCATCAAGACCTTCCTGGTCGTGTCGATCTTCATCTGGGTGCGTGCCTCGTTCCCGCGCTACCGCTATGACCAGATCATGCGTCTCGGCTGGAAAGTCTTCATTCCCCTCACGCTGGCGTACCTCGTGATTGTCGCCGCGTGGATCCAGACGTCCTGGAACATCTGGAAGTAACGATTCGAAAAGGCTGTTTGCAAATGGAAGCCATCAAAGATTTCTTCGGCAGCTTGATGCTGCGCGAACTGTTCCGCGGCCTCGCGCTGACGGGGCGCTACATGTTCGCGCGCAAGATCACCGTGCAGTTCCCGGAAGAGAAGACGCCGTACTCGCCGCGCTTCCGAGGGCTGCACGCGCTGCGCCGCTACCCGAACGGCGAGGAGCGCTGTATCGCCTGCAAGCTGTGCGAGGCGGTCTGCCCGGCGCTGGCGATCACGATCGAATCCAAGCTCGGCGAGGACGGCAAGCGCCGCACCACCCGCTACGACATCGACCTGACCAAGTGCATCTTCTGCGGTTTCTGCGAAGAGTCCTGCCCGGTCGACTCGATCGTCGAGACCAACATCCTGGAGTACCACGGCGAAAAGCGCGGTGACCTGTACTACACCAAGGAAATGCTGCTCGCCATCGGCGACCGCTATGAGCCCGAGATCGCTGCGGCGCGCGCGGCAGACGCGGCATACCGCTGACCAGACAACCTCGCCGACCGAACGAGCCATCATGGAATTCAAAACCGTCCTGTTCTATGTCTTTTCGGCGATCCTCGTGATCGCCGCCCTGCGTGTGATCACCGATCGCAATCCGGTGCATGCCGCCCTGTTCCTGGTGCTCTCGTTCTTTTCCGCGGCGGCGCTGTGGATGCTGCTGCAGGCCGAGTTCCTGGCGATCGTGCTGGTGCTGGTCTACGTCGGCGCGGTGATGGTGCTGTTCCTGTTCGTCGTGATGATGCTCGACATCAATCTCGACAAGATCCGGGAAGGGTTCTGGGGCTATTTCCCGCTCGCGGCCACCGTCGGCGTCATCGTCGTGCTGGAGATGGCGGCCGTCCTGTTGCGCGGCTTCTGGACGCTCGACTCGCAGGCGCCGGCGACGGCCGCGACCATCGGCAGCACCAAGGAGCTCGGCAAGCTGATCTACACGCAATACATCTACGCGTTCGAGATCGCGGCGGTCATCCTGCTGGTGGCGATCGTCGCCGCCGTCGCGCTGACGATGCGCCGGCGCAAGGACAGCAAGTATTTCGATCCGGCGGCGGCCGTCAAGGTCCGTGCCAAGGATCGCGTCCGTCTCATCAGCATGCCGGCGGAGACAACCGCGCGGCGGGATGCCGCCGGCAACGGCGCAACCGAAGTAGTGGGCGGCGCGAAACAATCATAAGGAAAACACCGTGACTCCAACGCTGGCTCATTACCTGGTCCTCGGCGCGATCCTGTTCGCGATCTCGATCGTCGGCATTTTCCTCAACCGCAAGAACATCATCATCCTGCTGATGGCCATCGAGCTGATGCTGCTCGCGGTGAACATGAACTTCATCGCCTTCTCGCATTACCTGGGCGACGCGGCGGGGCAGATTTTCGTTTTCTTCATCCTGACGGTGGCCGCTGCCGAATCGGCGATCGGCTTGGCGATCCTGGTGGTGCTGTTCCGCAACCTGGACACGATCGACGTGGAAGACCTCGACAGCCTGAAGGGCTGAGAACGAGGACTGACAACAAAAGCTGAGAACAGGAGCTGCGCGACCGCAGCGCCGACAACCGTTACCGCAACATCAAGGACAGGGTCCAACATGGCAGGGCAACTCAACCCCAATCTACTGCTTGCCGTACCGCTCGCGCCGCTGGCCGGTTCCGCGATTGCCGGATTGTTCGGCACCCGGTTCTTCGGCAACAGGATCGGCCGCGGCGCGTCGCATACCGTCACCATCCTCGGCGTGCTGATCGCGTTCCTGATTTCCTGCCATACCCTGCTGGCGGTGATCGACGGCGCCCGCTACAGCGGCACGGTGTACCGCTGGATGACCGTCGGCGGCATGAATTTCGAAGTCGGCTTCCTGATCGACAGCCTGACCGCGATGATGATGTGCGTGGTCACCTTCGTCTCGCTGATGGTGCACGTCTACACCATCGGCTACATGCAGGACGACCCCGGCTACAACCGCTTCTTCTCCTACATCTCGCTGTTCACCTTCGCGATGCTGATGCTGGTGATGAGCGACAACTTCCTGCAGCTGTTCTTCGGCTGGGAAGCGGTCGGCCTGGTCTCCTACCTGCTGATCGGCTTCTGGTACACCAAGCCGTCGGCGACCTACGCCAACATGAAGGCCTTCCTGGTCAACCGCGTCGGCGATTTCGGCTTCATCCTCGGCATCGGCCTCCTGATGGCCTATGCGGGCTCGATGAACTACGCGGAAGTGTTCGCCAAGCGGGAGGAACTCGCGCAACTCACGCTGCCCGGCACCGACTGGATGCTGATCACCGTCGCCTGCATCTGCCTGTTCGTCGGCGCGATGGGCAAGTCGGCCCAGTTCCCGCTGCACGTCTGGCTGCCCGACTCGATGGAAGGCCCGACGCCGATCTCCGCGCTGATCCACGCCGCGACGATGGTGACCGCCGGCATCTTCATGGTCACCCGGATGTCGCCGCTGTTCGAGCTGTCCGACACCGCGCTGTCGCTGGTGCTGGTCATCGGCGCGATCACCGCGCTGTTCATGGGCTTCCTCGGCGTGATCCAGAACGACATCAAGCGCGTGGTCGCGTACTCGACGCTGTCCCAGCTCGGCTACATGACGGTCGCGCTCGGCGCGTCGGCGTACTCGGTCGGCGTGTTCCACCTGATGACCCACGCGTTCTTCAAGGCGCTGCTGTTCCTTGGCGCCGGCTCGGTGATCGTCGGCATGCACCACGACCAGGACATCCGCAACATGGGCGGCCTGGCGAAATACATGCCGATCACCTGGATCACCTCGCTGATCGGCACGCTGGCGCTGATCGGCACGCCGTTCTTCGCCGGCTTCTA
>JBQCGO010000358.1:0-3560 GCA_051955575.1 Burkholderiaceae bacterium | reverse complement strand
ATTCAAATTTCCTGAACGAGTTTCCGTCTTCCCTTTTTCCTTGAGCCGCCGATGCACCTGAGCCTCGAAGCGCTGCAGATCCTTGACACCATCGACCGCAAGGGCAGCTTCGCCGCTGCCGCGACCGCGCTCGACCGGGTGCCGTCGGCGCTGACCTACACCATCCGCCGGCTGGAGGACAGCCTCGACGTGCTGCTGTTCGACCGGCGCGGCCACCGCGCGAAGCTGACGCCGGCCGGACGCGAACTGCTCGACGAGGGCCGCCACCTGCTGCGCGCGGCGCAGGAACTGGAGCACCGGGTCAAGCGCGCGGCGACCGGCGTCGAGGTGGAACTGCGGATCGTGGTCGACGGCGTCATTCCGTTCGCCCACCTGTTGCCGCTGATCGCCGCGTTCGACGCCGAGCGCACCGGGACGCGGCTGCGCCTCGCCACGGAAGTCCTGTCGGGCGTCTGGGAAGCGCTCCTGGCCGGCCGCGCAGACCTGGTGATCGGCGGCGCCAGCGACGGGCCGGAACTGCTGCGCGTGAGCGGCGGCTACCGGATGCGCAGACTGGGCGAGGTGGAATGGGTGTTCGCAGTCGCGCCCGGCCATCCGTTGGCCCGCGCACCGGAGCCGCTGACCGCGGCCGCCATCGCGCAGCACCGGGCGATCGCGGTCGGCGACACCGGACGCGCGCTGCCGCAGCCCACCTACGGTCTGCTGTCGGGGCAAGACACGCTCACCGTGCCGTCGCTCGAGGCCAAGCTGCAGGCGCAACTGGCCGGGCTCGGCTGCGGCCACCTGCCGCGCTTCCTCGCACGGCCGCATCTGGCCAGCGGCGCGCTGGTCGAGAAACGGACCGAGGAAGCCAAGCCGGGCGGCGCGATCCATGCCGCGTGGCGCAGCGGCGGCCACGGCAAGTCGCTGCGCTGGTTCCTCGACCGGCTTGCCGAACCTGCGACGCAAAGGATGCTGCTCGGGAACAACGATGGATGAACGCGCGCCCGGCTACGTCGGCCGCTTCGCGCCGTCGCCGACCGGCCCGCTGCACCGCGGCTCGCTGGTGGCGGCAATGGCCAGCTTCCTCGACGCGCGGGCGCACAGCGGCCGCTGGCTGCTGCGCATCGAGGACGTCGACCGCGCGCGCGCCGTGCCGGGCGCGGCCGAACACATCCTGGCGACGCTGGCCGCGCTCGGCATGGCGTGGGACGGCGACGTGACGCGCCAGAGCGAGCGCGACGCGGTGTACCAAGCGGCGCTCGCACGGCTCGGTCCGCATGCCTACCCGTGCGGCTGCAGCCGCAGGGAAATCGCCGATTCGCGCCTCGGCATCGCGGCCGACGGCGCGGCGATCTATCCCGGCACCTGCCGCGCCGGCCTGCGCGGCAAGCCGGCGCGCGCGATCCGGCTGCGGGTGCCGGACGCCGACGATCCGGCGGCGACGGTCGCCTTCGTCGACCGCTGGCAGGGGCCGGTCGCGCAAAACCTCGCGACCGAAACCGGCGACTTCGTGCTGCGGCGCGCGGACGGCTTCTGGGCCTACCAGCTCGCGGTGGTGGCGGACGACGCGGACCAGGGCGTCACCCACGTGGTGCGCGGCGCCGACCTGCTGGATTCGACCGCGCGGCAGATCTGGCTGCAGCGCCTGCTCGGCGCGCCGACGCCGGCCTGGCTGCATGTGCCCGCGGTGCGCAATGCGGCGGGCGAAAAGCTGTCGAAGCAGACCGGCGCGACCGCGGTCGATGCCGGCTGCGCGGCGGAGGAACTGGCCTGGGCGGCGCGCTTCCTGGGACTGGAGACGGGATGGAACGGGTCGCTCGACGCGTTCTGGCGCAATGCGACCGCGGCATGGGCGCGCCGACTGGCGACGCTGCCGGAACCGCGGCTCTGAACGTTCGATTCGGGAAGACGTCCCGGCCGGGACAGCCGGGACGAAGACTAGAGCAGGATCAGCGCTTGCGCGTGCCGCCGAGCAGCGCGGCGACCTTGGTTTTCGCCGGCTTCCCCGCGGCGCTCTGCTGCGCGGCCTCGGCTTCGCGCTCGGCCGCTTCGGCTGCCGGGGTCGGCTCGTAGGGCTTCAGGAACCAGGGATCGATCTTGTCGCGGCGCGGCGCGGGCCGGTAAGCGGCGGCGCCCGAGTCGCTGCGCCCGCCGTCACGCCAGCCTTCACGTCCACCATTACGTCCGCCATCGCGAGACGGCCGGCCTTCGCGCTCGCGCCGTTCGCTGCGTTCATGGTGGCCGTGCGCGATGTGCGGCGGCAGGCCGGCCAGCTCCGCCAGTTCGAAGCGGCGCTTGATCAGCTTTTCGATGTCGGCCAGCGACTTCGCGTCCCTGTCCGAATACAGCGACAGCGCGTCGCCGGAGGCGCCGGCGCGGCCGGTGCGGCCGATCCGGTGCACGTAGTCCTCGGCGTTGTACGGCAGGTCGTAATTGATCACGCACGGCAGCTCGGCGATGTCGAGGCCGCGCGCGGCGACGTCGGTCGCGACCAGCACGTCGATCTCGCCGTTCTTGAACTGGTCGAGCGCGGCCATGCGTTCGCTCTGCGTGCGGTCGCCATGGATCGCCGACGCCTTGATGCCTTTCTGCACCAGTTCGCGCGCGAGGCGCGACGCGCCGATCTTGGTGTTCGAGAACACCAGCACCTGCTTCAGGTCGCGGCCGCGGATCAGATGCACCACCGCGTCGCGCTTGGCGTCCTCGGTCACCTTGTAGATCACCTGCGTGACCTTGTCGGCGGTGGCGTTGGTGCGCGCGACCTCGATCAGCACCGGGTCGTTCAGGAAACTGTTGGCGAGCTTCTTGATCTCGGGCGAGAAGGTCGCCGAGAACATCAGGTTCTGGCGCTCTTTCGGCAGCAGGTTGATGATGCGCTGCAGGTCCGGCAGGAAGCCCATGTCGAGCATCCGGTCGGCTTCGTCCATCACCAGGATCTGGGTCTGCGACAGGTTGACCGTCTTCTGCTGCACGTGATCGAGCAGGCGGCCCGGCGTGGCGATGACGATCTCGACGCCGGCGCGCAGCGCCGCGGTCTGCGGCGCCATGTCGACGCCGCCGAACACCACCGTCGCGCGCAGCGGCGTGTGGCGCGAGTACGCCTTGACGTTGTCGGCGACCTGGTCGGCCAGTTCGCGGGTGGGCGTCAGGATCAGCGCGCGCACCGGGTGGCGCGCCGGCGAGGCGCTGGCGTTCGCGTGGGCCAGCAGGCGCTGGATGATCGGCAGCGAAAAGCCGGCGGTCTTGCCGGTGCCGGTCTGGGCCGCGCCCATCACGTCGCGGCCTTGCATGACGACGGGGATGGCCTTGGCCTGGATCGGCGTCGGGTGCTCGTAGCCCTGGTCGGCCAGCGCGCGCAGGATGTCGGGGGAGAGCCCGAAGTCTTCGAAACGTACCGGGGATTGATCGGTGTCGGACATATGTGGGGACGCCTAAAGAGCGTGCCGCCGGCGGGACCGGGCACGCCGCGCCGGGGAAGGACAGCCGGTTCGGGTTGTCTGGGAACGACAGGCGCGGCGCTGGATGCGGCCGCCGGGAGCGGTGAAAACCAAAACCGCGATTATAACCCTTGACAAGCG
>JBQCGO010000357.1:0-6944 GCA_051955575.1 Burkholderiaceae bacterium | reverse complement strand
TACAAGGCGATGGCGCCGCTGGTGCGGCTGCTCGACACGCTCGAGGAAAAGGCGCCGCAGGTCGGCTACACCTTCTGAATTCGTCTGAATCCGCGCCGCCGCGGAGCTTGCAGCGGTGCGCCCCGAGATGTTCCGATGAGGATCTCCCGATCATGCCGATCGAACTGTTGCTGCTGACCGGCGCGGCGCTGATCGCTGCGGGGATGCTGCACGCCGTCGAGCAATGGCGGCGCTACCGCGCGTGGGAACGCTGCACCGGCGTCGTGATCTGCCACGAAGCGGCCGGCCGTCGCGGCCTGCTGCCGGTGGTGATCGTGCGCCGCCGCGGCCGCGACAGGCGTATGCCGGTGTCGCCGTCGTACGCCGCATGGCCACGGCGGCTCGCGGTCGGCGCGCGGATTCCGGTGCTGGTCGACCCGGCCGATCCGGAGCGGATGGTCGACGGCCGGCCGCTGCTGTTCTGGGGCCGCGCGAGCACGCTGCTGGCCGTCGGCGCGCTGGCCTGCGCCACCTATTTCGTTGCGCCGCCGGACGAGTTCGCCGGCGCCTCGCTGGCCGTCACTGCGCCGCATGCTCGGTTCGGCGATCCGTACCGGCATGCCGGCGCCACGTTTACCGTCACCCGATGAAAGCCATGCTCTTCGCCGCCGGACGCGGCGAGCGGATGCGTCCGCTGACCGACACCTGTCCGAAACCGCTGCTGACCGTGCGCGGCCGGCCGCTGATCGTCTGGCACATCCTGCAACTGGTGCGCGCGGGGATCACCGAGATCGTGATCAACCATGCGCACCTCGGCCACCTGATCGAGGCCGCGCTCGGCGACGGCGCGCAGTTCGGCGCGCGCATCGTCTACTCGCCGGAAGGCACCGCGCTGGAAACCGCCGGCGGCATCGCGAAGGCGCGCCACCTGCTCGGCAACAAGCCGTTCGTCGCGGTCGCGGCCGACATCTGGTGTCCCCATTTCGATTTCGAGCAGGTCAAGACCGCGCTGCAGGACAACGACCTGTGGGGCAACCCGCATCCGGCCGAGGCGCGCGACGACGCCTGGCTGTACCTGGTGAGGAATCCGCCGCACAATCCGGGCGGCGACTTCGCACTGGAAAGCTTTTCGGTGGTCAACCACGGCGAGCCGCGCTACACGTTCTCCGGCATCGGCGTGTACCGGCCCCAGATGTTCGACGGCATCGCGCCCGGCGACACCGCGAAGCTCGCGCCGATCCTGCGCGACGCCGCGGCGCGCGGCCGGGTCGGCGGCGAATTGATCCGCTGCGACTGGACCGACGTCGGCACGCCGGAGCGGCTCGCCGCGCTGAACGCCCCCTATTCCCCTTCCGCATCCTGAGGAACGCACCATGCAACCGTATGCCAGACGACGCGCCGCGCTGATCGCAGCAATGCAGCAGCGCGGCGGCGGCGTCGCCGTGATCCCGACCGCGCCGGAAGTGATGCGCAACCGCGACGCCGACTACCCGTACCGGCACGATAGCTACTTCTACTACCTGTCCGGCTTCACCGAGCCGGAAGCGGTGCTGGTGCTGGTCGCCGGCGCCGAACCGCGATCGATCCTGTTCTGCCGGGAAAAGAACCTGGAACGCGAGATCTGGGACGGCTACCGCTACGGCCCGGAAGCCGCGCAGGAGCGCTTCGGCTTCGACGCGGCCTTCCCGGTCGGCGCGCTCGACGACGAGATGCCGAAGCTGCTGGCCGACGCGCCGGCGCTGTACTACGCGCTCGGCCAGGACGGCAAGCTCGACGCCCGGCTTCAGCAATGGCTGACCGCAGTGCGGGCGCAGGCGCGCGCCGGCGTGACCGCGCCGGCGACGGTCCACGACGTGCGCACGCTGCTCGACGAGATGCGGCTGGTCAAGGACGCGGACGAGATCGCGATCATGCAGCGCGCGGCCGACATCTCGGCCGACGCGCATTGCCGCGCGTTGCGCGCCTCGCGCCCCGGCCTGCGCGAATACCAGCTCGAGGCCGAGCTGCTGCACGAGTTCCGCCGCAACGGCTCGCAGTTCCCGGCCTACGGCTCGATCGTCGCGACCGGCGCCAACGCCTGCGTGCTGCACTACCGCGCCGGCGACGCCGAACTGCGCGACGGCGACCTGGTGCTGATCGACGCCGGCTGCGAGCTGGACGGCTACGCGTCCGACATCACCCGCACCTTCCCCGCCAACGGCCGCTTCAGCGGCCCGCAGCGGGAGCTCTACGACATCGTGCTGGCCGCGCAGGCGGCGGCGATCGGCGAGACGCGTCCCGGCAAGCGCTTCATGGACGGCCACGACGCCGCGGTGCGCGTGCTCACGCAAGGCATGCTCGATACCGGCCTGCTCGACAAGACCAAGGTCGGCACGCTCGACGACGCGATCGAGAAAGGCGAATACCGCCGCTTCTACATGCATCGCACCGGCCACTGGCTCGGCATGGACGTGCACGACGTCGGCGAATACCGGGATCAGACTGCGGAAGGCAAGCCGTGGCGCGCGCTGCAGCCCGGCATGGTGCTGACCGTCGAGCCGGGCATCTACGTGCGCCCGGCCGACGACGTGCCCGAGGCGTACTGGAACATCGGCATCCGCATCGAGGACGACGCGCTGGTCACCGAAGACGGCTGCCGCATCCTGACCGGCAAGGTGCCGAACCGCGCCGACGAGATCGAAGCGCTGATGCGCGGTTGATGGAAACCGGCTTCGACATCGCGATCTGCGGCGCCGGACCGGTCGGCATGGCGCTGGCCGGGCTGCTCATTCAGTACGGCGTCGCACCCGCACGCATCGCACTGCTCGATGCGCGCGACGTCGAGGCCGCGGCGGCCGACCCGCGCGCGATCGCGCTCTCGTACGGCAGCCGGCAACTGCTGGAAAGCATCGGCGCGTGGCCGATCGTCGCTCATCCGATCGAACAGATCCATGTCTCGCGGCGCGGCCACTTCGGCCGCACGCTGATCGACCGCGCCGACCACGGCTTGCCGGCGCTCGGTTACGTGACCCGCTACGGCGCGCTGGTCGCGGCGCTCGACGCGGCGCTGGCGCGTGTCGGCATCGTTCCGATACGGCCGGCGCGCGTCATGTCGTTCGAGGAATCGGCTGACGCGGTCGCGCTGCATTTGGACACAGGCGCCGACGACGGCACGATCGCGGCCCGCATCGCGGTGCAGGCCGAAGGCGGCGTGTTCGGCGAGCACGCCGCGAAACCGGCGACGCGCGACTATGGCCAGACCGCAATCGTCGCGCATGTCGCGGCCGGCGCGCCGCAACCGCAGCGCGCCTACGAACGCTTCACCGACGAAGGACCGCTCGCGCTGCTGCCGCAAGACGACGGCTACGCGCTGGTCTGGTGCGTGCGGCCGGACACCGCGCTGCAACTGAGCGCGCTCGGCGACGACGCGTTCCTGGCCGCGCTGCAACGCGCGTTCGGCGACCGGCTCGGCCGTTTCCTGCGCACCGGCCCGCGCCGCGCCTACCCGCTCGGACTGACCACGCAGGCTGCCGCCACCGCGCGCACGGTGGCCATCGGCAATGCCGCGCAAACGCTGCATCCGGTCGCCGGACAGGGCTTGAACCTCGGCCTGCGCGACGCAGCCGTGCTGGCGCGCACTCTGTCGCGCGAAGCGTCGCCGGCCGCGCTGCGGCAATTCCTCGCCGCGCGCCGCCCCGACCGGAACCTGACCGTCCGGCTGACCGACGCGCTGGCACGCGTCTTCGTGCGCGGGCCGGGCAATGCGTGGCCGCAACCGCTGCTCGGCACGGCGCTCGCGCTGACCGACCTGATTCCTCCCGCCAAGCAGGCGCTGGCCGAACAGATGATGTTTGGCCGCCGATGACCCCCACTCCGATATGACCGCTTACCTCATCCTGATCGCCGCCGCCTTTTTCGCCGGCGTGCTCAACACTATCGCCGGCGGCGGCAGCTTCCTCACCTTCCCCGCGCTGGTCTACGCCGGCGTGCCGCCGATCCCGGCGAACGCGACCAGCGCCGTCGCGGTATTTCCGGGCTATCTCGGGGGAACGCTCGGTTTCCGGGAAGAGTTCGCGAAGTTCGACCGGCCGATGCTGATCCGGATGGCGATCATCAGCCTGGTCGGCGGACTGGCCGGCTCGCTGCTGCTGCTGGTCACGCCCGGCAAGACATTCCAGGTCGTGGTGCCTTGGCTGCTGCTGTTCGCCACGCTGGCGTTCGCGGCCGGCGACCGCGTCGTCGCCTGGAGCCGCGCGCGCGACCTGCATTTCGGAAAATTCACGAGTCCAGGCGTGTTCCTGGTCGCGGTCTACGGCGGCTATTTCAACGGCGGCCTCGGCATCATGCTGATGGCGCTGTTCGCCATCGTCGGCATGCGCGAACTGAATGCGATGAACGGGTTGAAGAACGGCATCTCGTTCGTGCTGTCGGCGATCTCGGTGGCGACCTTCGCCTACGCCGGCATCGTGCGCTGGCCGGAAGCCGTGGTGATGATGATCGCCGCGACGATCGGCGGCTATGCGGGCGCCTGGGTGGCCAAGGCGCTGTCGCGGCAGGCGGTGAAGCGGCTGATCATCGTGATCGGCCTGGTGATGAGCGGCGTGTTCTTTTACCGGATGTGAGCGCCGCCTCGTCCGGCATGCATGCGGACGAGGCGGCTTTCGCTACAGCACCATCGCGCCGACCAGTCCGGTGACCGCGCCGACCAGCGCGGTCACACAGGCGGCGGAGACGAGCACCCTGGCGTCGAACACCTTGCGCAGCATCAGCAGCGAAGGCAGGCTGACTGCCGGCAGGGTCATCAGGAGCGCCACGGCGGGCGCCATCGGCAGGCCGAGGGACAGCATGGTCTGCACGATCGGAATCTCGGCCGCCGTCGGAATCACGAACAGGGTGCCGACGACCGCCATCGGCACCAGCCAGAGCAGGCCGCTTCCCATTGCGCCGTCGACGTGCGGGAACAGCCATACCCGCGCCGCGCCCAACGCCACCACGGCCAGCACGTACACCGGGATGGTGCTCCAGAACAGTTGCCACGCCTGACGCATCCAGCGCGCCAGCAATCCCTTGCCTTGCCTGCCGTTGCCGGCGGCGGCATCCGGTTCCGGGACCGTTACCGGCATCGCCTCGGGACGCGCGATGCGCTGGGCGATCAGCGCCACGCCCAGCACCAGCACGGCGCCCGCCACCAGGCGCAGCAACGCGAAATTCCAGCCGAGGACGAAGCCCATGAACACCAGCGTTGCGGGATTCAACACCGGATTGGCGACCCAGAACGCCAGCGCCGCGCCGACCGAGACGCGCTGCTGCCGCATGCCGACCGCAACCGGCGCGGCGCAGCACGAGCACATCATGCCGGGCAACGCGCACAGCCCGCCGCGCAGCGTCGATGCGAAACCCGCGCGGCCGAACAGGCGCAACAGCCAGTTCTGCGGAATCAGCACTTGCAGCAGCGAACCCAGCACCACGGCCAGCGCCGCGGCTTTCCAGATCGCCAGGAAATAGGATTTCGCATAGGCGAGCGCCGCGGCGATCGGTTCCGCCGGGTTGTCGCCGATGATCGAGCCGCCGATGCTGTGCGTCCCGGCGGCGGTGAAGGACTTCGTGTAGTACGGCGACCACTTCACGTAATAGAGGCCGACCGCCGCCACCAGGACGAACAGGAGGGGTCGCCACCAGAATGACCAGCCGCGTTCGGGGCTCGCGGAAGAAAGACCGTAATTCATGCCATGGCTCCTCGCCTTGAAAACAGCCGGATCATAAATGACTGGCGCGAGTTCTGCAGCGCCGGCCCGGCCATCTTCCTACCTGCGGTCATCGGAAAGATGCGGCCGGCCGCCGGCGGGCCGCACCGCCCCTGCCTGCCGCGGGAATGCGTTTTCCATGCCGCGTCGAAAGGATCGCCCGGAATGCGCGCCATCCGAAGGCGGTGCTGCAGGCCGCCGATGCCGCCCGGTCGGGCTCACCAACGCACCACCTTGCCTGGATTCATCAGGTTTTTCGGATCGAGCGCGTGCTTGATCGCGCGCATCGTGTCGATCGCCGCGTCGCCGTGCTCCTCCACCAGGAAGTCCATCTTGTGCAGGCCGACGCCGTGCTCGCCGGTGCAGGTGCCGTCCAGCGCGATGGCGCGCGCGACCATGCGCCGGTTCACCCCCTCGGCGCGCGCCACGTCGTCGGGATCGGATGGGTCGACCATCATCACCACGTGGAAATTGCCGTCGCCGACGTGGCCGATGATCGAGTAGACCAGCCCTTGCGTCTCGCAGTCTTCCTGCGTGGCGAGGATGCAGTCGGCCAGCCGCGAGATCGGCACGCAGCAGTCGGTCGAGATCGCACGGCTGCCGGGCCGCAACTGCAGCAGCGCGAAGAACGCGTTGTGGCGCGCGGCCCAGAGCCGCGAGCGGTCTTCGGGGCGGGTTGCCCATTCGAAGCCGGTCGCCCGGTGCTCGGCGACGATCGCCTGCACCCGCTCGGCCTGCTCGCGCACGCCGTGCTCGGTGCCGTGGAACTCGAACAGCAGGAGCGGCGACTCGGGCAGGCCGAGCCTGTCGTGCGCGTTGATCGCCTTGACGCCGTTCTCGTCGAGGAACTCCACGCGCGCGACCGGCACGCCGATCTGGATCGTCTCGATCACCGCGTTCACCGCCTCGGCCGTGCCGGGGAACGAGCACACCGCGGCCGATACCGCCTCGGGCTGCGGATACAACCTGACCGTCACCTCGGTGATGATACCGAGCGTACCCTCGCTGCCGACGAACACCCGCGTCAGGTCGTAGCCGGCCGACGATTTCTTGGCGCGCGTACCGGTGCGAATCACTCGGCCGTCGGCCGTGACCACGGTGAGCGCCAGCGTGTTTTCACGCATCGTTCCGTAGCGCACCGCGTTGGTGCCGGATGCGCGGGTGGCGGCCATGCCGCCGAGCGACGCGTCGGCGCCCGGATCGATCGGAAAGAACAAGCCGGTGTCGCGAATCTCCTGGTTC
>JBQCGO010000356.1:0-3587 GCA_051955575.1 Burkholderiaceae bacterium | reverse complement strand
GATGCGCAGCAGGTGCTGGACCGCAACCGTGACCTGCTGGCGACGGGTTTCGTGTCCCTGGCGGTGGTCGATACCGCGAAGAACAAGGTCGACGGCCTGCGCAACACGCTGCGCGCCGACGAGGCCGCGATCGAGGCGAGCAAGGTGGCGGCCGGCTACAACCGGATCGTCGCCAGCATCGCGGGCCGGATTGGGGCGATCAGCGTGCATCCCGGCAGCCTGGCCCAGCCGACGGGAACGCCGATGCTGACCATCGCCCAGATCGACCCGATCGCGGTCGCCTTTTCGCTGCCGGAACGCGATCTGGGCTTCCTGCGTGCGTCGTATCCGGACGGCGGGGCGGTGGTGACGGCGCGGATGCCGGACGGCACCGAGCGATCCGGCAAACTCTATTTCATCGACAACACCGCCGATCCGCAGACCGGCACGATCCGGATGAAGGCCGAGTTCGCGAACCGCGACCGCCGGATGTGGCCGGGCATGTACGTCCCGATCCGGCTGGTCACGCGCACCATCGCCGACGCGGTGACGCTGCCGGCGCAGGCGGTGGTCACCGGTCCGGTCGACAAGATCGTCTACGTGGTCGGGGCCGACGACACGGTGGCGCCACGCAAGGTGGCGATCGACGCGATCGTCGACGGACGCGCGGCGGTGACCGGCATCGATCCGGGCGCGCGGGTGGTCGTCGAGGGCAACGAGAACCTGCGCTCCGGCGTGAAGGTACGGCCGGCGAAGGGTGCCGCGCCCGATTTCGCGGAACCGCCCGGCCGCTGAGCGCCGCGCCGCCCGGCCCGAATCCGCGACGCCAATTCCAAGAGCCTGCGACGTGAACATTTCCGAACTCTGCATCCGCCGGCCGATCATGACGGTGCTGCTGTCCGTCGCGATCGTGGTCGTCGGCATCTTCGCCTACGCCCGGCTGCCGATCGCGGCGCTGCCGAGCTACAACACGCCGGTGATCAACGTCACCGCGTCGCTGCCCGGCGCCAGCCCGGAAATCATGGCGTCGTCGGTCGCCACGCCGCTGGAAAAGCAGTTCTCCACCATCGGCGGCATCGAGACCATCAGTTCCAGCAATACGCTCGGCAGCACCGCGATCGTGCTCGAGTTCAGTCCCGACCGCGACATCGACGCGGCCGCGGTCGACGTCCAGGCCGCGCTGCTGCGCGCCCAGCGCAGCCTGCCGGTCGAGATGACCTCGCTGCCGGCCTATCGCAAGGTGAACCCGGCCGACGTCTCGGTGCTGCTGCTGACGCTGACCTCGCCGTCGATGTCGCTGTCCGACCTCGATGACTACGCAGAAAACCTGATCTCGCCGACGCTGTCGACGATCAACGGCGTGGCCCAGGTCAACGTCTACGGCCAGCGCCGCTACGCGGTGCGGGTGAAGGTGCGCCCGGGCGAGCTGGCGGCGCGCAACATCACGCTCGACGAGCTGGCCGCGACGCTGGGCGCCGCCAACGCCAACACCCCAGTCGGCGTGCTCGACGGGCCGCGCCAGAGCCTGACGCTGCAGGCCAACCGCCAGTTGCGCAACGCCGCGGCGTTTGCGGACCTGATCATCGGCAGCCGCGACGGCGTGCCGATCCGGCTGCGCGACGTCGCCGACGTCGAGGACAGCGTCGAATCGGCCAAGAGCGGGAGCTGGTCCAACGGCGAGCCGGCGATCGTGCTCGGCATCCAGCGCCAGCCGGACGCGAACACGGTCGCGGTGGTCGACGCGGTCAAGGCAGCGCTGCCGCAGTTCCGCGCGCAGATGCCGGCTTCGGTCGAACTGCGGGTGCGCAACGACCGCTCGACCTCGATCCGGGAAGCGATCCACGACGTCAAGATCACGCTCGGCCTGACGGTCGCGCTGGTGGTGCTGGTGATCCTGCTGTTCCTGAAGCGGCTGACGGCGACCGCGATCCCGGCGCTGACGCTGCCGATCTCGCTGATCGGCTGCTGCGCGCTGATGTATGCGCTCGGCTACAGCCTGGACAACATCTCGCTGCTCGGCATCACCATCGCGGTCGGCCTGGTGGTCGACGACGCGATCGTGATGCTGGAAAACATCGTGCGCCATATCGAGGAGGGCATGGACCCGCTGTCGGCCGCGCTGAAGGGCTCGCGCGAGGTCAGTTTCACCATCCTGTCGATTTCGCTGTCGCTGGTCGCGGTGTTCATCCCGATCTTTTTCATGCCCGGCGTGATCGGCCTGATGTTCCACGAGTTCGCCGCGGTGGTGTCGCTGGCGATCCTGGTGTCGGCGGTAGTCTCGCTGACGCTGGTGCCGATGCTGTGCAGCCGCTGGCTGAAACACGATGCGCACGGGGAGGACAACCGCTTCGGGCGCTGGTTCGAGCATGCCTTCCGGGGACTGCAAGGCGCCTACGCCGGCGTGCTCGACTGGTGCCTCGCCCACGTGAAGACCATGCTGCTGGTCGCGGCCGCCACCTTCGTCGCCACCGCGCTGCTGTTCGCCGGCATTCCGAAAGGTTTCTTTCCGAGCGAGGACATCGGCCAGATCAGCGGCACCGTCGAAGGGCCGCAGGACATTTCCTACCCGGCGCTGGTGGACCTGATCCTGAAATCGTCCGACATCATCCGGCACGATCCGAACGTGGCCGCGGTCGCCTCCCGCGTCGCCGGCAGCAACAGCGGCCGCCTGTTCATCGAACTGAAGCCGCGCGACGAGCGCGCCGGCATGGAGCGGGTGCTGGAACAGCTGCGCGCCAAGGTGCGCAGCGTGCCCGGGCTGTCGGTCTATCTGACGCCGGTGCAGAACCTGCGCCTCGGCGGCAAGTCCAGCAAGAGCCGTTTCCAGTACGTGCTGCAGAGCGTGCGGGCCGACACGCTGCCGGACTGGGCGGAGAAGATCCAGGAACGGATGCGCGCCGACCCGATCTTCCGCGACGTCACCAGCGACTCGCAGTTCAAGGGCCTGGAGGCGGTGGTCGACATCGACCGCGACCGCGCCAACGCCGCCGGCGTGCAGATCCAGGACATCCGCAGCGCGCTCTACACCGCCTTCGGCGACCGGCAGGTGTCGACCATCTTCACCAGCAGCAACAGCTACATGGTGATCCTGCAGGACGCCGGTTCGGGCAGCCAGGACGAATCGGACCTGGCCAAGATCTACGTGCGCAGCCGCACCGGCGCGCTGGTGCCGCTGCTGAGCGTGGCCAGCGTGCACCGCACCGCCGGGCCGGTCTCGGTCAATCACCAGGGGCAGCTGCAGGCGATCACGATCTCGTTCAACCTGGCCCCCGGCGCGCCGCTCGGCGACGCAACCGAGCGCATCGCGCAGATCAGGAGCGAGCTGAAGCTGCCGCCGAGCATCATCACCTCTGACTCCGGCGACGCAGCGGTGTTCCAGTCGTCGCAGGGCAGCCAGGCGGCGCTGCTGGCGCTGGCGGTGATCGTCATCTACATCCTGCTGGGCGTGCTGTACGAGAGCTACATCCATCCGCTGACCATTCTCGCCGGCCTGCCGTCGGCGGCGGTCGGCGCGCTGCTGGCGCTGCGGCTGTTCGGCTTCGAGCTGACGCTGATCGCGACCATCGGCATCCTGATGCTGATCGGCATCGTCAAGAAGAACGCGATCA
>JBQCGO010000355.1:0-4659 GCA_051955575.1 Burkholderiaceae bacterium | reverse complement strand
GCCGGGGGCGGCGCCCCGTCTGAAAGCACCGCCGACGCCGGTCGCGAGGGTCTTGGGCGTTTTCCTGCCGTGCCTGCTGCGGGAGAGGTGAATCGAGGGCGCGGTCCGACCGCGCGCCCTGCCGTATCGCGGCTAGTTCAGCCGGCCCTGCTTGGCCGTGTCCTGGTACCAGTCGAACGGCGCGTCGTCCAGCCGGACCATCACGCTCTTGGTCTCGAAATGCTCGTCGAAGGATTCGGTGCCGCATTCGCGGCCGATGCCGGAATCCTTGATGCCGCCCCACGGCGAGGCCGGGTCGAGACGGTGGTGGTCGTTGATCCAGACGATGCCGCATTTCAGCTTGCCCGCGACCCGGTGCGCGCGGGTGATGTCGTTGGTGCGCACCGCGCCGGCCAGGCCGAACGGCGAATCGTTGGCCAGCGCCAGGCCTTCTTCCTCGGTCGAGAAGCGGGTGACCGAGACGAACGGGCCGAACACTTCTTCCTGGAAGATGCGCATCTTCGCGGTGACGTCGGCGAACACCGTCGGCTCGACGAAGAAGCCGTTCTTCAGCGCCGGATCGGTGGGCACCTTGCCGCCGGCGACCAGCCGCGCGCGGTCTTCCTCCAGGCCGATGCGGATGTAGTTCAGCACGCGCTGCTGCTGGCGCGCCGAGACCACCGGGCCGAGCTGGACCGACGGGTCGATCGGGTTGCCGATGCGGATCGACTTGGCCTTCGCGGCGAGCTTCTCGACGAATTCGTCGTAGACCTTGTCCTGCACGATCTGGCGGCTGCCGCAGATGCAGGTCTGGCCGGCGCCGATGAACGCGCCGAAGGCCGCGAGGTTAACCGCCTGGTCGACGCTGAAGTCGTCGAACACCAGCACCGGCGTCTTGCCGCCGAGCTCCAGCGTCTGGCGCGCGAAGTTGCTGCCGGCCAGCGCGCCGGTGATGCGGCCGGCTTCGGTGCCGCCGGTCAGCACCCACTTGGAGATGCCGCGGTGCTCGGCCAGCGCCTTGCCGGTGGTCGGGCCGAGGCCGGTGACGAGGTTGAACACGCCCGGCGGCAGGCCGGCCTCGACGAACAGTTCGGCCAGCCGCAGGCTGGTCAGCGGCGTGTACTCGGACGGCTTGACCACGGTGGTGCAGCCGGAGGCGAGCGTCGGCGCCAGGCTCTTCACCATGATCATCAGCGGGTGGTTGAACGGGGTCGAGTTGCCGACCACGCCGACCGGCGTGCGCATCGTGTAGTTCAGGTAGTTGCCGTCGACCGGGATCACCGAATCGCGGCGCGCGATCGCCAGGCCCGCGTTGTAGCGGAAGAAGTCCGGCAGCCGCGAGACCTGCGCGCGGGTCTCGTTGACCGAGCGGCCGTTGTTGGCGGTCTCGAGGTGGTACATCTCCTCGAGGTTGGCTTCGAACACGTCGGCCAGCTTGTTGATGAGTTTCGCGCGGGTGCGGTTCGACATGCCGCTCCATTCCTTGCTCTCGAACGCGGCGCGCGCGCTCTGCACCGCGCGGTCGACGTCGGCGTCGCTGGCATGGCTGATCTGCGCGAGCAGTTCGCCGGTGGCGGGGTTGAGCACGTCGAGCAGGTCGGACCGCGACGCCGGCACCTGCTTGCCGTCGATGAACAGCCCGTGGACCGGGACTTCGCGCGAGGACTGCTGCTGCGGCAGTTCGCTGGGATTGACAGCCATTTCGTCTCCTTGGTGGGTTGTATGAATCCTTGATGCGGTTCGATACCGGCAGCGCGCGATCCGGTGGCGGAGTGCGGCGCTGCGGCGGCCTATGCGGCGACGATGCGCGCCATCGCTTCGCTGACGCGCTTGCCGGCGGAGGCGATGTGCTGCTCGGCCAGTTTTTCCGCGCGCTTTAGCTGGCGCTCCTGCAGCGCGTCGATGATGCGGCAGTGTTCTTCGACCAGCGGCTGGTGGTTGCCCTTCTTGACGGCGTTCACGCTCATCAGCACCGCGCGCTCCATCTGGTCGACCAGATCGCGCAGGTGGTCGCGCATGCGCGCGTTGGCGGCAAGTTCGGCCAGCAGGCCGTGGAACGCGCGGTTGTAGGCGATGAAGCCGTCCTGCCAGTCATCCGGCTGGAAACGGCGGTACGGTTCGAGCGTGGCCAGCTGGTCGTCGCTGGCCTGCCGTACGATGCGCTCCATGCAGGCGCGCTCCAGCGCGGCGCGCAGGTGGAACATGTCCTGCACGTCGGCCAGCGACACCGGCGCGACACGGTAGCCCTGGCGCGGCAGCGTGATGACCAGGCCTTCGCGCTCCAGCCGCATCAGCGCGTCGCGCACCGGCGACTTGCTGACCTCGAAGCGGGCGGCGAGCTCGGCCTCGCGGATGTCGGCGCCGGGCGGCAGGCGGCAGGCAAGGATGTCGGCGCGCAGCTGGTCGTAGACCGTCTGCCGCAGCAGGCGGTTGGCGGGCGAGGCCGGGGGAGCGGCGGGCGCGGTGACGGCGGTATCCATGCTTGCAACGAGAAATTGATGTTGTCGTGAAATATTACGAAGTGGAGAAAAACTGTTTCCTGATATTTCTCCACGGACCGATCATCCGCCGGTTTTCCATAGCTCCCCATAGGAGGAAGGCAGGGTTTCCGGTCGCATTCCACGTTCGGAATCTATCAGAAATTCAGTCGAAAGACTAATCGAATGAATGAAAAGACAGTTTCTACTTTGACTTTTTTTGAAGCCGTAATATATCATCGGTCGAAAAAAGCAATACCTCACAACACCACATCCAACCCGAGGAGACAACGATGAACACCCGACGCAAATTCCTGGGCGGCGCGATCGCCATGGCCGCCGCGCTGTCGTTCCAGCCGGTCCACGCCGCCGACAGCGACCCGATCCGGGTCGGCTTCCTGACGGTGAAGTCCGGCGCGCTCGCCGCCGGCGGCAAGCAGATGGAAGAAGGCCTGCAGCTCTACCTGAAGGACCACAACAACATGCTCGGCGGCCGCAAGGTCGAGCTGTTCACCGCCGACACCGCCGGCCAGCCGGCGATCACCAAGAACAAGACCCAGGAACTGGTCGAGCGCGACAAGGTGCAGGTGATCATCGGCCCGCTGGCCGCGTTCGAGGCGCTGGCGATCGACGATTACATCCGCAAGGTCGAGATCCCGGTGATCTCGCCGTCGGCCGCTGCCGAAGACCTCACCCAGCGCAAGCCGAACCCGTGGTTCGTGCGCGCGGTCGGCACCTCGGCGCAGCCGAGCCAGCCGCTCGGCGAATACGCGGCGAAGGAGCTGAAGTACAAGAAGGTGGCGATCATCGCCGACGACTTCGCGTTCGGCCACGAGATCGCGGCCGGCTTCCAGCGCACCTTCGAGGAAAACGGCGGCAAGGTGATCCAGAAGCTGTGGTCGCCGCTGAACGTGGCCGACTACGGCACCTACATCGGCCAGATCAGCAAGAACGCCGACGCGGTGTTCGCGGCCTTCGCCGGCGGCAACGGCATCAAGTTCCTGCGCCAGTACAACGAGTACGGCATGAAGGGCAAGATCCCGATCATCGCGGCGATGACCACGGTCGACGAGGGCGTGCTGAAGTCGATGGGCGACGAGGCGGTCGGCGTGGTGTCGTCGGGCTGGTACGCATCGACCATCGACAATCCGAGCAACAAGCGCTTCGTGCAGGAGATGAACCGCGAGTACAAGGAAGACCCGGGCTACTACTCGATGGGCGCGTACGGCGCGGTCGAGATGCTCGACCAGGCGCTGAAGGACGTGCACGGCAACATCGAGGACAAGAAGGCGTTCATGGACGCGCTGCACAAGGTCAAGCTGACCAACGATCCGCGCGGCGACATCAAGCTCGACCAGTACGGCAACCCGGTGATGAACATGTACATCCGCAAGGTCGAGCGCAAGAACGGCAAGCTGGTCAACGCGGTGGTCAAGGTCTACCCGGAAGTCAGCCAGTTCTGGACCTACGACCCGAAGGCTTTCCTCGCCAACCCGGTCTACTCGCGCGAATGGCCGCCGGCGAAGAACCTGGAACAGTAATCCCGATCCGCAAGGAGCGTTTCGATGTCGTTCTGGGTCATTCAAAGCCTGAACAGCCTGGCGTTCGGGGGCGTGCTGTTCACCCTCGCCGCCGGGTTTTCGCTGATCTTCGGGCTGATGCGGCTGGCCAACCTGTCGCACGGCGCCTATTTCATGCTGGGCGCCTACGTCGGGCTGTCGGCGATCACGCACGGCCAGGGCTTTTTCGTGGCCGTGCTGGCGGGCGGCGCGGCGGTCGCGCTGCTGGGCGCGGTGGTCGAGCGGCTGGTGCTGCGCCGGCTGGCCGGCAACGCGCTCGGCCAGGTGCTGGCCACGCTCGGCATCGCCTTCATCATCGCCGACTTCAGCCTGGGGCTGTGGGGCGGCGACCCGCAGACGGTGTCGCCGCCGGACTTCCTGGAAGGCGCCGCGCACCTGTTCGGCTTCGTGTTTCCGCTGTACCGGCTCGCGGTGCTGGTCTTCAGCGTGCTGCTCGCCATCGGCCTGTGGCTGCTGATGGACAAGACGCGGCTGGGCATGATGATCCGCGCCAGCGTCGACGACATGCAGATGGCGCGCGGCATCGGCATCCCGTCGTCGCGCCTGTTCACCATCGTGTTCTGCCTCGGCTCGGCGCTGGCCGGCATCGGCGGCGTGATCGCCGCGCCGATCCTCTCCGTGTA
>JBQCGO010000354.1:0-14066 GCA_051955575.1 Burkholderiaceae bacterium | reverse complement strand
GTGCTCGACGAGCCGTCGATCGGCCTGCACCAGCGCGACAACGACCGGCTGATCGCGACGCTGCAGCACCTGCGCGACATCGGCAACACGGTGCTGGTGGTCGAGCATGACGAGGACGCGATCCGCTCGGCCGACTTCATCGTCGACATGGGCATCGGCGCCGGCGTGCACGGCGGCGCGGTGATCGCCGACGGCACGCTGGACGACATCCTCGAGAACAAGACCTCGCTGACCGCGCAGTACCTGAACGGCTCGCTGAAGATCGCGGTGCCGAAGAAGCGCACCGCGCCGAACCCGAAGAAGCGGCTGGCGGTCACCGGCGCGACCGGCAACAACCTGAAGAACGTCACGCTCGACCTGCCGGTCGGCCTGTTCACCTGCGTGACCGGCGTGTCGGGCTCGGGCAAGTCGACGCTGATCAACGACACGCTGCAGAACGCGGCCACGCGCCACCTGTACGGCACCTCGGTCGAGCCGTCGCCGTTCGAGAGCATTTCCGGCCTGGAGCACTTCGACAAGGTGATCGCGGTCGACCAGGCGCCGATCGGCCGCACGCCGCGCTCGAATCCGGCCACCTACACCGGCCTGTTCACGCCGATCCGCGAACTGTTCGCCACCGTGCCGGTCGCCAAGGAACGCGGCTACTCGGCCGGCCGCTTCTCGTTCAACGTCAAGGGCGGTCGCTGCGAGGCGTGCCAGGGCGACGGCGTGCTGAAGGTCGAGATGCACTTCCTGCCGGACGTCTACGTGCCGTGCGACGTCTGCCACGGCAAGCGCTACAACCGCGAGACGCTGGAAGTCCAGTACAAGGGCAAGAACATCACCGAAGTGCTGGAGATGACGGTCGAGGAGGCGCACGAGTTCTTCAAGCCGGTGCCGGCGGTCGCGCGCAAGCTGCAGACGCTGCTCGACGTCGGTCTCGGCTACATCCGCCTCGGCCAGAGCGCGACCACGCTGTCGGGCGGCGAGGCGCAGCGCGTGAAGCTGTCGCTGGAGCTGTCGCGGCGCGACACCGGCCGCACGCTGTACATCCTCGACGAGCCGACCACCGGCCTGCACTTCCACGACATCGCGCTGCTGCTGAAGGTGATCCACCGGCTGCGCGACCAGGGCAACACCGTGGTGATCATCGAGCACAACCTGGACGTCATCAAGACCGCGGACTGGCTGGTCGATCTCGGACCGGAAGGCGGCGCGGGCGGCGGGCAGATCATCGCGTCCGGCACGCCGGAACAGGTCGCGGCCGACCCGGCCAGCTTCACCGGGCGCTATCTGGCGCCGCTGTTGAAGCGGAAGTGATGTGCGGAAGGTGCCGATGAATTGCCGCGCGGTCCGGATCCGGATTGCGCGGCAGGCTGCCGATCGTCTTTAGGCACGCAACCCGAGCCAGAGCCCGGCCGGCACGAACAGCAGCGACGCCACGTTGCCGAGCAGGACGATCGACGCGACCCGCTCCGGTTCCTGCCGGTACTGCTCGGCGACCATGAAGCACAGCACCGCCGGCGGCAGCGCGGCGAACAGGTACATCTGGCCGCGCTGCACCGGCGACAGCGTCATGACGTTGTCGAGCAGCCACGCCATCGCCAGCCCGGTCGCCGGGCAGACGATCGCGCCGGCCAGCCCGATGCGCCAGCTGCGCAGCGTGACGTCGCGCATGCGCACGCCGAGCGAGAACAGCATCACCGGGATGCAGGCTTCGCCGAGCAGCTTCAAGGCCTGGAAAATCGGCGCCGGCCAGACGATGTGCAGCAGCGACGAGGCGACGCCGGCCAGCATGCCGATCATGATCGGACTTTTCAGGAAGGCCGTGCGCGACGCCGACGGCCCGCCGCGGCCGCCGCCGAGGATCGCGACGCCGACGGTGAAATAGATCAACGTGCAGGCCACGAACAGCGCAACCGCCGACGACAGCGCGGCGCCGCCGAACGCCAGCGCGGCCAGCGGCAGGCCCATGTTGCCGCAGTTGTTGTACATCATCGGCGGCACGAAGCTGCGCACGTCGTAGCCGAGCCGCCGCGCCAGCGGCCAGGCGAGCGCGCCGGAGCCGAGCGAGATCAGGATGCCGGCGGCCAGCAGCGGCAGGTTCTGCATCAGGCTGAAATCCTTTCCGGCGAGCGCGGTGAACACCAGCAGCGGGCACAGCACGTCCATGCTGACGCGGTTGACCGACGCCATGTCGGCGGCCGCGCTGGCGCGCCAGCGGGCGTAGGCGTAACCGAGGGCGACGATGACCAGCACCGGCAGAATGATCGCGACGATGCGTTCGAGAAGGGCCATGAAATGCGGAGGGGGAGACGGCGGAAGGCCGCCATCATACCGGTTGCGGCAGCGCCGTGCCGATGGCAGGACGTGTCAGCGCGACGCCGCGTCGGTCTTGACGAAAGCCGCCACGTCGTCCAGCACCGGCGCCAGGAAGCGCAGCGGCCAGGCGATCGCGCCGACCAGCGTCGCATGGCTGGTGCGGTCGTAGACGATCTCCTCGACCGGCACGCCCGCCTCGCGCAGCGCGACCGCCATCCCGTGCGTGTTGCGCACCGGGTCGACCAGCCGGTCGTGACGCGAGGCGACCAGCAGCGCCGGCGGCGCGGCGGACGTCACGTGGCGGATCGGCTGCGAGTCCGGCGGCGTATCGGGATAGCCGAACACCAGCCGCGCCTCCGGGTTCTGGATCGGCAGGAAATCGTACGGCCCGGCCAGGCCGATCCAGCCGCGCAGAACGTCCGGCGTCATGCCGGCCTTTGCCAGCCAGCGCGGATCGAGCGCGACCATCGCCGCGTTGTAGGCGCCGGAACTGTGGCCCATCACGTACAGCCGCTGCGGGTCGCCGCCGTAGCTGCGGATCTCGCGCGCGGCCCAGGCCACGGCGCGCGCGCAGTCGGGCAGGAATTCCGGATAGCGAACCGCGGGATAGAGCCGGTAGTCGGCGATCACCGCGACGATGCCGCGCGCGGCCAGCGCCTCGCCGACGAATGCGTAGTCGCTGCGCGCGCCGCTGTTCCAGGTGCCGCCGTAGAAGAACACCACCACCGGCGCCTTGTCCGGGTGGCCGGCCGGCATGTAGACGTCGAGCCGGTTGCCCGCCGGGCCGTAGACGATACCGGCCGACTTGACCACACCCGCACCGGGCGTGAGCGCGTTGAGCGCCGTCAGCGGCGAGCAGGCAGCCAGCAGGCCGATCGACAGCACGACGGCGGCCGCGCCGGCCGCAAACACGCGCGCGCCGGTCATCCGTTCACCGGGGCGCCGACCGTCACCTGCTCCAACCGGACCAGGGTGCCGTGCTCGTCGCGCGAGGACAGGTAAACGCCGTCGCAATCCAGGTAGCCGCCCTCCCGCGCGCGCAGCCGGAAGCGGACCGCGCGGCTTATGCCGTGGGTCGCGCTCAGTTCGGCGAACACCGCGCGGATCGCGACGGCGTCGTCCGGATGCAGCATGCGCATCAGCCGCTCGCCGGGCGGCGCGGCGGCCGCGTCGGCCGGCGCCAGGTCGCCAAGCCGCGGGCTGACGTACTCGAAATCGCCGTCCGGACGGCTCATGTGCCAGACGTCCGGCATGCAGGCGACGATCGACTCGACCAGTTGTCCGCCGCGCCGCGCCGAGCGCTCGGCGACTTCGCGCGCATGGTCGGCGTGCAGCAGCATCTCGTAGCGCGACTGCGCGACTTCGGCCATCAGCCGGGCCTCGTATTGCGCGCGCCGCAGCAGTTCGATCAGCGTCACGGCCAGCGTAGTGACGATCAGCATCGCGGAGAGGAGCGTGGCGTCGCTCCCGGTCACGCCGTCGAACTGCGCGAACGGCGGGATGAAAAAATAGGCGCCGACCGGCAGGGCAAGCGCCAGCACCAGCAGCGCCGGGCCGAGGCCGAGAAAGAATTCGGTGACGATGGTGGCGACGATGAAGGTGGAGAACGGCACGTCGCGGCCGAAGTGGCCGTGCATGAGGTAGCGCAGCCCGAAGGCGAGCGCGAACGCACCGAGCGCCGCCGCATAGGTCCATGCGCCCTGGGGTGCCCACTGCCGGGCGTTTCGGATTTTCAAGGGATTGCACTCCTGGCAAATCGCCGCGCCGCGGTGTGCACGCCGAAGCGCGCGGGACGCAGCGCCGCCGAGTCTACACGGTTATACTCGACGGCTGTTCCGCGCTCGCATGCCGTGCGACAACGGCGCGACGATCCCGTCTTCCCCGCCCTCTTTCCCGGACCCGACCGATGTCGATCCATACCCGCAACATCCACCTGAAAGGCGGCCGCCACGCGGTCCTGCTGCTGCACGGCCTGTCCGGCACGCCGCTCGAAATGCGGTTCCTCGCCAAGGCACTGCACCGCGCCGGCTTCACCGCAGTGGCGCCCTACGTCGACGGCTACGGCCTCGGGTCGCCGTGCAGCGACTGGAAGAGCTGGCTGCGCGCCGCCTGCCGCGAATTCGACGTATTGCGGCAACAGTACGACACGGTGTCGGTCGGCGGCCTGTGCATCGGCGCAACGCTGTCGCTGGCGCTCGCGGCCGAGCGGCCGGACGTCCACGCGCTGTCGCTGCTGTCGACCACGCTGCGCTACGACGGCTGGACCATCCCCTGGTACCATGTGCTGCTGAACCTGGCCTACCACACGCCGCTGCGCCGCTTCTACACGTTCCGCGAGGCCGAGCCTTACGGACTGAAGAACGAGGAGCTGCGCAGCCGGATCGCGCGCAGCATGGCCGACACTGCGAATTCCGAGATCGGCTCGTCGACGATTTCGCTGGCCCACATCTACCACGCGCGGCAACTCGCCGGCCACGTGCGCCGCCGGTTGCCGTCGATCGCGACGCCGGCCCTGGTCATGCACGCGGTCGACGACGACACCGCCAGCCCGCGCAACGCCGAAGCGGTCCATCGCCGGCTCGGCAGCACGCGCAAGCGCAAGATCCTGCTCGACGACTGCTACCACATCATCACGATGGACAACGAGCGCGAGATCGTCGCGCGCCAGACGCAGTTGTTCTTCGAGGAAGGACTGCCGGGCGGCGAGGTCGAGGCGGACCGGCCCGGCGGGCAGACGGCCTCGCGCGCGCTGCAGCGCGCGCGCCGGCGCGGCTGACCCGCTGACCCGCTGACCCGCTGACCCGCTGCCGGGGCGCCGTCAGCGCAACAGCCGCACTTCGGCCCGGGCAACCGCCTCGGCGCTGCCGCGCAGCACCACGATGTCGCCGACTTGCAGCACGGTGGCGTCGTCCGCGTCGATCCGCACTTTTCCCCGCCGCAGCATGGTGACCGCAGCGCCGGTTTCTCCCAGCGCCAGCTCGCCGAGCGTGCGGCCGACCGCCGACGCGCCCTCTTCCAGCGGCACCGAATGCAGCCGCACGTGCAAATGCTCGGCGTCGTCCCCGACGTCGCTGGCGCCGTGGAAGTAGCCGCGCAGCGATGCGTAGCGCTCGCCGCGCGCCTGCTGGATACGATGCACCACCCGTCGCAGCGGCACACCGAGCATGATCAGCGCGTGAGAAGCAAGCATCAGGCTGCCCTCGATCGCTTCCGGCACCACTTCGGTCGCGCCGGCCCCCTGCAGCTTGTCGAGGTCGGTATCGTCGTAGCTGCGCACGATCACCGGCAGCGCCGGCGCCAGTTCGTGCGCGAAATGCAGGACCCGCAGCGCGGACCGCGTGTCGGCATAGGTCACGACCAGCGCCGCAGCGCGGTGGATGCCGGCCGCCACCAGGCTTTCCCGCCGCGACGCGTCGCCGTAGGACACGTTGGCGCCGGCCGCCTGCGCCTCGCGCACCCGCTCGGGATCGAGGTCGAGCGCCTGGTAGGGAATGCCCTCGTCTTCCAGCAGGCGCGCCAGGTTCTGGCCGCTGCGGCCGAAGCCGGCGACCAGCACGTGCTTCTGCGCCGACATGGTACGGCTGGCGATGCGGGTCAGCGCGAGCGACTGCACCATCCACTCGTTGGCCGACAGCTTCAGCACGATCGCGTCGGACTTGGCCAGGATGAACGGCGCGACCAGCATCGACAGCACCATCGAGGCGAGGATGATCTGGATCAGCAGCGGATCCATCAGCTGCAGTCCGCCGGCCTGGTTCAACAGCACGAAGCCGAACTCGCCCGCCTGCGCCAGCGCCAGGCCGGTGCGCAGCGCGACGCCGGTAGTCGCGCCGAACAGCCGGGCGAGCGCCGCGATCAGCGCGAATTTCAGCAGCACCGGCACCGTCAGCAGCAGCAGCACCAGCCACCAGTGTTCCAGCACCACGCGCAGGTTCAGCAGCATGCCGATGCTGATGAAGAACAGCCCGAGCAGCACGTCGCGGAACGGCTTGATATCTTCCTCGACCTGGTGCCGGTACTCGGTCTCCGAGATCAGCATGCCGGCCACGAACGCGCCCAGCGCCAGCGACAGCCCGGCGCGCTCGGTGATCCAGGCCGCGCCCAGCGTCACCAGCAGCAGGTTCAGCATGAACAATTCCTGCGACCGGCGCTTGACCACGATCTGGAACCAGCCGCGCATCAGTTTCTGGCCGAGGAACAGCAGCAGCACCAGCACCGCCACCGCCTTCAGCCCGGCCCACGCCAGCGTGCCGGCGAGGTCGCGCGGGTTGTGCGCCACCGCCGGCACGATGATCAGCAGCGGCACCAGCGCCAGATCCTGGAACAGCAGGATGCCGAGGATGCGGCGGCCGTGCTCGGTCTCCAGTTCCACGCGCTCGGTCAGCAGCTTCGAGACGATGGCGGTCGACGACATCGCCAGCGCGCCGCCGAGCGCGAACGCCGCCTGCCAGCTTATCCCGGCCGAAATGGGCAGCAGGCGGCCGGCCCCCCAGCCGCACGCCATCGCGGCAGCGATGGTCGCCAGCACCTGGGCTGTTCCCAAACCGAACACGATGCGCCGCATCGAAGACAGTTTCGGCAACGAAAATTCCAGCCCGATCGAAAACATCAGAAACACCACGCCGAATTCGCCGAGCGTGCGGGTGCTGTCGTCGTCGCTGACCACGCCGAGCGCGTGCGGCCCGATCGCGATCCCGACCGCGAGGTAGCCTAGCATCGGCGGCAGGTGCAGCATGCGGAACGCCACCACGCCCAGCACCGCCGCGCCGAGCATCAACAGGATCAGTTCGAGTCCGGAGAACGGCGGCATGAGGTGAGTGCTTTCCCTGGGTTAGTGTCTGGCAAGTTTTTTGCTTGCCGAATTGGGCTATACTTGGCGGATGAGTGTAACCCATCCCTCTCCTTCGTCTTCGGCTGTTGCCCGGCGCGCCGTGGAACTGGCGCGCGAGACACTACAGATCGAAACTGCCGCGCTTGTTGCGCTTGAGCAACGTATTGCCGGCGAGGAAGCGCCCGCGTTCGCCGCCGCGGTCGACTTGTTGCTTGCCTGCAAAGGACGTGTCGTGGTCTCGGGCATCGGCAAGTCGGGCCACATCGCCCGCAAGATCGCCGCCACTCTTTCTTCCACGGGCACGCCGGCGCTGTTCGTGCATCCGGCCGAAGCCGCGCACGGCGACCTCGGCATGGTCACCGAGCAGGATGCCTTCCTCGCGATGTCGAATTCCGGCGAAACCGCCGAACTGCTCGACATCGTGCCGCTGATCAATCGGATGGGCGCAACGCTGATCGCGATGACCGGCCGGCCGGGGTCCAGCCTGGCGCGACTGGCGGACGTGCATCTGAATGTGCGGGTCGAGAAAGAAGCCTGCCCGCTGAACCTGGCGCCGACCGCCAGCACCACCGCGACGCTGGCGCTGGGCGACGCGCTGGCCGTCGCGCTGCTCGATGCGCGCGGCTTCCGCGAGGAGGATTTCGCCCGCTCGCATCCCGGCGGCGCGCTCGGCCGGCGGCTGCTGACCCACGTGCGCGATGTGATGCGCACCGGCGCCGCGATCCCGAAGGTCGCGCCGGACACGCCGCTGTCGCGCGCGCTGCTCGAAGTCACCGACAAGGGCATCGCGATGACCGCGGTGGTCGACGACGCGGGGCGCGCGATCGGCGTGTTCACCGACGGCGACCTGCGCCGGCTGATCGAGACCACGCAGGATTTCACCCGGCTGTCGATCGCCGACGTGATGCATCGCGAGCCGCACACCATCGACGCCGACCGGCTGGCGGTCGACGCGGTGCGGATGATGGAGGAATTCCGGATCAACCAGTTGCTGGTGACCGACGCCTCCGGCGCGCTGGTGGGAGCGCTGCACATCCACGACCTCACTCGCGCGAAGGTGATCTGATGGACGTGCCGCCCGCTGCCCCGTTGCCCAACGCACCGTTCTCCGCGCCGGACGCGATCGAGCGCGCCGCCCGCGTCCGGATGATGATCTTCGACGTCGACGGTGTATTGACCGACGGCGGCCTGTATTTCGGTCCCGACGGCGAGGCGATCAAGCGCTTCAACGTGCTCGACGGCCACGGCATCAAGCTGCTGCAGCAATCCGGCGTGGCCACCGCGATCATCAGCGCACGCCAGTCGGCGATCGTGAGCCGGCGCGCGGCCGACCTCGGCATCGCCCATGTGCGCCAGGGCGTGCACGACAAGCGCGCCGGCTTCGAGCAACTGCTGCGCGAATGCGACGTCGACGCGGGCCATTGCGGCTTCATCGGCGACGACGTGATCGACCTGCCGATCCTGCTGCGCGCCGGCTTTGCCGCCAGCGTGCCGGGCGGCCATCCCGAGGTGCGCTCGCGGGTGCACTACGTGACCCGTGCCGCCGCCGGCCACGGCGCGGTGCGCGAGGTGTGCGACTTTCTCCTGAAGGCGCGCGGCGGCTACGAGGCGGCGCTGGCGCCGTACCTGGAATGACCGGATACGGACGCTGGCGCCTGATCGCGGCGGTATTCTTCGCCGCACTGACGGCATTGGCCAGCTTCTGGGGACTGGAAGTCATGCGGCAGGGAAGCGGGACAACGCAGACGCGGACGCCGCCCACCACGCCCGACTACTACGTGGACGAGTTCAACTTCGTGCGGATGTCGCCCGCCGGCCAGCCGCGCTACACAATCACCGGGGACAAGCTGGTGCATTTCCCGATCGACAATTCGTCGGAGGTGGTGCATCCGGTGGTGAAGAATTTCGAGAGCAACCTGCCGCCGATGACGGTGATCGCCGATCGCGCGCGGATCGAGGACGACAACAGCAAGGTGCACCTGAACGGCAACGTCAATGCTGACCGTCCGGCGGCGCCGGGGCTGCAGCATTTCCATCTCGAATCCGACTACCTGCAATTGCTGCCCGACGACGACATCCTCCGCACCGACCGGCCGGTGACGATCCACCTCGGCGACTCGGTGCTGCACGGCACGGGCATGGTCGCCAACAACGCCACCCGCGAGTTCCGGCTGGCCGGCAACGTCCGGGGCCGCTACGTCGCACCGCCGCAGTGAGCATTGGACCAGATCAATGGACGGTTTCCGCAATCGTTTTATCGTAGGGAAGTGCACATGAAAGTCTCGTTTCTGCTGCCGATCGCGCTGCTCTGCCTGGCATTCGCCGGCGCGGCGCATGCCGAGAAGGCCGACTCCGCCAAGCCGACCAACATCGAGGCGGACCAGATGTCGTACGACGACGTCAAGCAGATCAACACCTTCGTCGGGCACGTGGTGCTGACCCGCGGCACGCTGACGATGAAGGCGGCCAAGGTAGTAGTCGTGACCGACCCCGAGGGCTACCAGTACGCGACCATGTACGGCGCGCCCGGGCAACTGGCGACCTTCCGCCAGAAGCGCGACGGCGGACCGGACCTGTGGATCGACGGGCAGGCCGAACGCATCGAGTACAACGGCAAGACCGAGATCGTGAAGCTCTTTTCGAACGCGCGGCTGCGCCGGCTGGAAGGCGACAAGCCGACCGACGAGGTGCAGGGCGAATTCATTTCCTACGACAGCAAGACCGAGTTCTATACGGTGAACAACACCGCGAGCGGCACCAGCAAGCCCGGCGCCGGACGGATCCGCGTGACGATCCAGCCGCGCGGCGAAGCCAAGGACGCCAAGCCATGAGCGCAGCCGCTCCCGGCGCCACGGTCGCCACCTCGGCCGCGCCGGCCAGCACGCTGGTGGCGCGCGGCCTGCAGAAATCCTACGGCGCGCGCCAGGTGGTGCACGACGTGTCGCTGGAACTGGACAGCGGCGAAATTGTCGGTCTGCTGGGTCCGAACGGCGCCGGCAAGACGACTTCGTTCTACATGATCGTCGGGCTGGTGCCGCTGGATGCCGGCGAAATTCTGCTCGACGGCGCGGTCATTTCGCGCCTGCCGATCCACCGGCGCGCCGCGATGGGACTGTCTTACCTGCCGCAGGAAGCGTCGGTGTTCCGCAAGCTGAGCGTGGAAGACAACATCCGCGCGGTGCTGGAACTGCAGCGCAAGGACGGCAAGGCGCTCTCGCGCAAGGAGATCGACGCCCGGCTCAACGCGCTGCTGTACGAACTGCAGATCGAGAAGCTGCGCGAGAGCCAGGCCCTGTCGCTGTCGGGCGGCGAACGGCGGCGCGTCGAGATCGCGCGCGCGCTGGCGACCAACCCGCGCTTCGTGCTGCTCGACGAGCCGTTCGCCGGTATCGACCCGATCGCGGTGATCGAGATCCAGCGCATCGTCCGCTTCCTCAAGGAGCGCGGCATCGGCGTGCTGATCACCGACCACAACGTGCGCGAGACGCTCGGCATCTGCGATCGCGCCTACATCATCAACCAGGGCACGGTGCTGGCCAGCGGCAGTCCGGACGACATCATCGCCGACGAGTCGGTGCGGCGCGTGTACCTGGGAGAACACTTCCGCATGTAGGCAAGGGCCGGCGGAAGAACGACGAACGGACATGAAACAGACTCTTCAATTACGCACGTCGCAGCATCTCGCCCTGACGCCGCAGTTGCAGCAGTCGATCCGGCTGTTGCAACTGTCCACCCTCGAACTGCATCAGGAACTGGAACAGATCCTGTCCGAGAATCCGCTCCTGGAGCGGCTCGACGACCCGCTCGATCACTCGGTCCGCCTGCTCGGCGACGGCGCGCTGACGCCGTCGGCGCCGGCCGCCGCACCGACCGCCGAAGCGCCGCAGCCGGCGCCCGAGGAAGCGCCGGGACCGGCCGATGCGGAAGGCGGCTACGAAGGCGGCGACGCGCCCGAAGGCGGCACGTCGCTGGAGTCCGACTGGAGTTTCGACGATGTCGCGCGCACCTCGAAGCAGCCGGAAGACGACGACGCGCGCCCGCAACTGGAAGCGCAGCAGTGCACGCTGCGCGACCATCTGCTCGAACAGATGCGCGTGACGGCGAGCGGCCCGCGCGACCGCGCGCTGGTCGAACTGATCATCGACGCGCTCGACGACAACGGCTACCTCGAGGAATCGCTGGAAGAAATCCATGTGCGGCTGCCGGCCGAACTCGAGGTCGAGATCGAGGAACTGTCGGCGGCGCTCAAGCTGCTGCAGAGCTTCGAGCCGGCCGGCGTCGGCGCGCGCAGCCCCTCGGAATGCCTGTCGCTGCAGATCCGCCGCCTGTCCGGCGTGCCGCTGGTCACGCGCCGCTGCGCGCTGAACATCGTCGAACAGCACCTGATGCTGTTCGCGCAGCGCGATTTCAACAAGCTGAAGAAGACGCTGGATTGCGATGACGAGGACCTGCGCGAGGCGCAGGCAGTGATCCGGCGCTGCAATCCGCATCCGGGCGCCGCGTTTTCCGCCGGCGGCTCGGACTACGTGGTGCCGGACGTCGTCGTCAAGCGCGGCAAGAACGGCTGGCAGGTGGTGCTGAACCACGACGTGATGCCGCGACTGCGCGTGAACTCGCTCTATGCCAGCATCCTGAAGCAGGGCAAGGGCGAGGTGTCGCTCGCGTCGCAGCTGCAGGAGGCGAAATGGCTGATCAAGAACATGCGCCAGCGCTTCGACACGATCCTGCGCGTGTCGCAGGCGATCGTCGACCGCCAGCGCAATTTCTTCTCGCACGGCGCGGTGGCGATGCGCCCGCTTGTCCTGCGCGAAATAGCTGATACACTGGGTTTGCACGAGAGTACGATCTCGCGCGTCACGACCCAGAAGTACATGCTAACCCCGCATGGGATGTTCGAATTGAAATACTTCTTCGGCAGCCACGTGGCGACCGAAACCGGGGGAGAAGCCTCCTCGACCGCAATTCGGGCACTCATTAAACAATTGATAGGAGCCGAAGACCCCAGGAACCCCTTTTCCGACAGCAAGATCGCGGAAATGCTGGGCGAACAGGGCATGGTGGTGGCGCGACGCACGGTCGCGAAATACCGCGAGGCCCTGAAGATCCCGGCAGTCAATCTGCGTAAATCACTGTAGTTCCGATTCAGCCGTTTGTGTCATTGCCATGCCGTGTCGGCGCCACCGTCGTCCGGGTCTTTCGCGTCGCCGGCAATGTCTTCGAAGGAGAGTTGCATGAATCTCACCATCAGCGGTCATCATCTCGAACTGACTCCCGCCATTCGCGACTACGTACAGGCCAAGCTGGAACGCATCAAGCGCCACTTCGACAGCGTCATCGACATCTCGGTGATTCTTGCGGTGGAAAACATGACGGAAAAGGAACGACGGCAGCGCGCGGAAATCACGCTGCGCGCCAAGGGCAAGGACCTGCACGCGGAGAGCATCGCGCAAGACCTGTACGCCGCGATCGACACGCTGATCGACAAGCTGGATCGTCAGGTGATTCGCCACAAGGATCGGATACAGGACCACCAGCATGCGGCGCTGAAGCATCAGGCCGGCATCGAGGCGGTCGCGCCGTGAATTGCAGGAGTGTCGCCGCCGGCAACAGGCCGGCATGAATCGATTCCATCGATACGAGTGAGACAAGGAGGGGCGCACCACGGTGCGCCCTTCGGCGTTTGGGCGTTTGCAGATCCGGACCGGGCGCCGTCGCCAGACTACAAATCGTCGACCGCGAACAGCCGCCGGTATTCGCGCATCGCGTAGCGATCGGTCATGCCGGCAATGTAGTCGGCGACCATGCGCGCCTGCGCCGTTTCGCCGCCGTCCGTCTGGTAGTCCGGCGGCAGCAGGCGCGGCTCGGACACGAAGGCGGCGAACAATTCGGTGATGATCCGCCTCGCCTTGCTGGTCATGCGATTGACGAGATAGTGGCGATACAGATTCTCACGCAGGAATCGCTTGAGCACGGCCGCCTCCTTCGCCATGGCGTCGGAAAACGTGATCAGCGGCCCGCTGTTGCGCACGTCCTCGAGATCTTTCGGCGCAGCGTCGGCGATGCGCGCGGCCGATGCGCCGATCAGATCGACGATCAGCGCATTGATCATGCGGCGCACCGTCTCGTTGATCGCGCGGCGTCCGGTCAGGCCCGGGAATTCCCGCTGTACTTCCCGCGCGTGGCGCGCGTAGAAATCGACCTCGTCCATTTGCGGCATGGTCAGCAGACCCGAGCGCAGGCCGTCGTCGATGTCGTGGTTGTTGTAGGCGATCTCGTCGGCCAGGTTGGCCAGTTGCGCCTCCAGCGTCGGCTGCTTCCTGTCGAGGAAGCGGCGGCCGACGTCGCCCAGCGTCGCCGCGTTCGCGGCGGAGCAGTGCTTGAGGATGCCTTCGCGGGTTTCGAAGGTCAGGTTGAGCCCGTCGAAGCCGCCGTAATGCTGCTCCAGCGAGTCGACCACCCGCAGGCTCTGCAGGTTGTGCTCGAACCCGCCGTGCGCCTTCATGCAGTCGTTAAGCGCATCCTGGCCGGCATGGCCGAACGGCGTATGACCGAGATCGTGAGCCAGCGAAATCGCTTCGACCAGGTCTTCGTTCAGCGCGAGATTGCGCGCGATCGAACGCGCGATCTGCGCGACCTCGATGGTGTGGGTCAGGCGGGTGCGGAACAGGTCGCCTTCATGATTGACGAAGACCTGCGTCTTGTATTCGAGACGGCGAAATGCGGTGGAATGGACGATGCGGTCGCGGTCGCGCTGGAACTCGCTGCGCGAGGTGGCGGGCGCTTCGGGATAGCGGCGGCCGCGCGACGTCGACGCGTGGGCGGCATAGGAGGCGAGATGCGCTTCGCTGGCGTGGCGTGTGGTCCGTTCCATCGGCTGTCCGGAGTCGTGGCGCCGCCCGGAGGCGTCCGAAACGGAATGCTGATCGCCTGCCCC
>JBQCGO010000353.1:0-2811 GCA_051955575.1 Burkholderiaceae bacterium | reverse complement strand
TACAGCACCGCGACCGCGCGGCCGATGCCGGAATCGCCGCCGGTGACGATCGCGGCCATGTCCTGCAGCTTGCCGCTGCCGCGGTAGTCCGGCGCCATGAAGTTCGGCCGCGGATCGAGCTGCGACTCGATGCCGGGCTTGCTCTGGTGCTGGGGCGGAAACGGCGGCGCCGGCTGCGGCCGGAAGCCGGCCTGGGTCGCGCCTTCCTTGCCGCCCTTGTTTCCCTGGCGTTGTTCGGCTTCATCCACCCGGCGCTGGATCGCGCGCTGTGCGTCGGCGGTCTTGTCGCTGTCGTTGCTCATCGTCGCTCCGTCCTGTCGATTGCATGAACACCTGCGCAGGGCAGACACCGACCCGACGGAAAAATTCATCCGAACGGCAGAAACATTCGGGCACCTCGGCTGCCGTAATCATGGGGCGATTCGACCTCTGGAGGAGACCAAGGAGATCACATGGACCAGCGCACCGGACGCGACCCGGAACAGGGCGCACAAGCCGTACAAGCCGTACAAGCCGCACAGGAACCGCAGGCGGCCGAGATGACGATGAGCACCATCCCGTGCTCCGGCGAAACGCTGCCCGCGATCGGCCTGGGCACCTGGCAGACCTTCGACGTCGGCCGCGACGCGGCTGCCCGCGACCGGCTGGCCGAAGTGCTCGGTGCGTTCGTCGCGCTCGGCGGGCGGCTGATCGATTCCTCGCCGATGTACGGCAGCGCCGAGGAAGTGGTCGGCGATCTCGCGCAGCGGCTGGCGCTGCGCGAGCGGTTGTTCGTCGCGACCAAGGTCTGGACCGAGGGGCGGGAAGCGGGCGTGCGGCAGATGCGCGAATCGATGCGCCGGCTGCAGTCCGGCCCGGTCGACCTGATGCAGGTGCACAACCTGGTCGACGTCGACGACCACCTGCGCACGCTGGACGAATGGAAGCGCGAGGGACTGGTGCGCTACGTCGGCGTGACCCACTACACCGCCCGCGGCCATGCGGCGGTGGAAAGGATCCTGGCGACGCAGCCGGTGGATTTCGTGCAGATCAACTACTCGATCGCCGAGCGCGAGGTCGAGCGCCGGCTGCTGCCGCTGGCGATCGACAAGGGCATCGCGGTGATCGTCAACCGGCCGTTCGCCAGCGGCGACCTGCTGCGTCGGATCCGGCAGACGCCGCTGCCGAAATGCGCGGCCGAGCTGGAATGCACGAGCTGGCCGCAACTGCTGCTGAAGTTCGTGATCGCGCATCCGGCGGTGACCTGCGCGATTCCCGCGACCGCCAGCCTCGACCATTTGCGCGACAACATGCGCGCCGGCCGCGGCCCGCTGCCCGACGCAAGGCAGCGCGACATGATCGCCGAAGCGGCGCACTGAATCCCGGCAGCGGAGTCAGCGCCGCTTCGCCGGCCGCAGGTGCCGGCCGACGAAGGCCGGGTCCTTCTTCGCGACCCAGGCCACGAACTCGCGGATCGCCTGGCTTTCCAGCAGGCGCGGGATCGTGTGGTAGTAGCGCGCCAGTTCCTGCTCGGTGAACACCGCATGGATCTTGGCGTGGCAGACCCTGTGCATGCGCACGGTTTCCCGGCCGCGCCGGCTGCGCGGGATGAGGTGGTGTTCGTTGACCGACGGCCCGTCGACCAGCGGGCGGCCGCACAGCGGGCAGGTTTCCGCTGCCGGCGCGGGTGTGTCGTCCGGCGCTTCCAGTGTCGTATTGCGCCGCCTGCTCATGCGGCCAGCGCCTCGCGTTTCGCGAGCGCGGGAAACAGCCGGATCCAGAGCGCGACGATGGCCAGCGTACCGAGGCCGCCGAGCACCACCGACGGCACCGCGCCGAACCAGCCGGCGGTGATGCCGGACTCGAATTCGCCGAGCTGGTTGGACGCGCCGATGAAGATCGAGTTGACCGCGCTGACGCGGCCGCGCATCGCGTCCGGCGTCTCCAGCTGCACCAGCGATTGCCGCACCACCACGCTGATCATGTCGAACACGCCGGTGGCTAACAGCGCGATCAGCGACAGCGCGAACGAGGCCGACAGCCCGAACACGACCGTGGCGGCGCCGAACAGCGCAACCGCGCCGAACATCGTCATGCCGGCCCGGCGGCGGATCGGATGGCGCGACAGCCAGACCGACATGCCGAGCGCGCCGACCGCCGGCGCGGCGCGCAAGAGGCCGAGGCCGGTCGGGCCGACGTGCAGGACGTCGCGCGCGAACACCGGCAGCAGCGCGACCGCGCCGCCCAGCAACACCGCGAACATGTCGAGCGAGATCGCGCCCAGCACTTCCTTGCGGCGCCAGATGAATTCGATGCCGGCGAACAGCGTGCGCAGCGTCACCGGCTCGCGCGGCGGCGCGACGTGCTCGATGCGGATGCGACGGATCAGCAGCAGCGCCGCCGCGAGCAAGGCGCCGCTGGCGAGGTACACCAGCGATGCGCCGGCGGCGTAGATCAGGCCGCCGAGCGCCGGCCCGACGATGACGCCGGCCTGCATGCCGGCCGAACTCGCGGCGAGCGCGCGCGGCAGCAGCGCCGCCGGCACCAGCAGCGGGCCGAGCGCCTGCTGGGTCGGCTGCTGGAACGCGCGCGCCGCGCCGAGCGCGACCGACACCGCGAGGATCGCGTCGCGCGTCAGCCAGCCGCCGATTGTTCCGGTCGCGAGCGCGGTGGCGATCGCCAGTTGCGCGGCCAGGCACCAGGCGATCACGCGGCGCCGGTCGAAGCGGTCGGCGACGTGGCCGGCGGCCAGCGTCAACAGGAGCGACGGCAGGAATTGCGCGAGGCCGACATAGCCGAGGTCGGTCGGGCTGTGGGTCAGGTCGTACATCT
>JBQCGO010000352.1:0-11696 GCA_051955575.1 Burkholderiaceae bacterium | reverse complement strand
ATGTTCGAGTCGTCGCACTCCCCGGATTCCGCCTCGCGCCAATGAAAAAAGCGGACCGAAGTCCGCTTGTCGTCGATCCCGGCGCCGTTCAGCCGCCGCGCCGCATCATGTCGAAGAATTCGGCATTGTTCTTGGTCGATTTCATCTTGTCGAGGATGAATTCCATCGCCTCAATCTCGTCCATGCCGTAGAGCAGCTTGCGCAGAACCCAGATCTTCTGCAGCTGGTCCGGCTTGATCAGCAGTTCCTCGCGCCGGGTACCGGACTTGTTCAGGTTGATCGCCGGATACACGCGCTTCTCGGCCAGGCGGCGCTCCAGGTGCACTTCCATGTTGCCGGTGCCCTTGAATTCCTCGTAGATCACGTCGTCCATCCGGCTGCCAGTCTCGATCAGCGCGGTCGCGATGATGGTCAGCGAACCGCCTTCCTCGATGTTGCGCGCCGCGCCGAAGAAGCGCTTCGGGCGCTGCAGCGCGTTGGCATCGACGCCGCCGGTCAGCACCTTGCCGGACGCCGGGATCACCGTGTTGTAGGCGCGCGCCAGACGCGTGATCGAGTCCAGCAGGATCACCACGTCGCGCTTCATCTCGACCAGCCGCTTGGCCTTTTCCATCACCATCTCGGCGACCTGCACGTGGCGCGTGGCCGGCTCGTCGAAGGTCGACGCCACCACTTCGCCGCGCACCGAACGCTGCATCTCGGTCACTTCCTCGGGCCGCTCGTCGATCAGCAGCACGATCAGCGTGATGTCCGGATGGTTGGCGGTGATCGCATGCGCGATGTGCTGCAGCATCACCGACTTGCCCGACTTCGGCGAGGCCACCAGCAGGCCGCGCTGGCCCTTGCCGATCGGCGCGATCATGTCGATGATGCGGCCGGTGATGTTTTCCTCCCCGCGCATATCGCGTTCGAGGTTCAGGATCTTGTTCGGATGCAGCGGCGTCAGGTTCTCGAACAGAATGCGGTGCTTCGACGCCTCCGGCGGTTCGCCGTTGACCTTGTCCACCTTCACCAGCGCGAAATAGCGCTCGCCGTCCTTCGGCGTGCGCACCTCGCCTTCGATCGAGTCGCCGGTGTGCAGATTGAAGCGGCGGATCTGCGACGGTGAGATGTAGATGTCGTCGGTCGACGCCATGTAGCTCGCGTCCGGCGAGCGCAGGAAGCCGAAGCCGTCAGGCAACACTTCCAGCGCGCCGTCGCCGAAGATCTGCTCGCCGGACTTGGCGCGTTTCTTCAGGATGGCAAACATCAGCTCCTGCTTGCGCAGGCGTGCGGCGTTGTCGATTTCCAGGCTGATGGCCATGTCGAGCAGCGCGGAGACGTGCAGAGCCTTGAGTTCGGATAAATGCATGGTGGGTGGCGTCCCGTGACGGGAAAGGCGGTGGGGGAGGGGAAACGCGGGTGGCGGAAACGGTGCCGTGGCGGGGAGGTACTGAGGACGGTGCTGGCGCACCGTCCCGGCAAAATCGGATGTCAGATGTTGCTGTCGATGAAGGAAGTCAGCTGACCCTTGGCGAGCGCGCCGACCTTTTGCGCGGCGGCGACGCCGTTCTTGAACAGGATCAGCGTCGGAATGCCGCGGATGCCGAACTTCGCCGGCACCGCCTGGTTGGCGTCGACATCGATCTTCGCGACCTGCAGCTTGCCGTCGTATTCCTTCGCGACCTCTTCGAGGATCGGTGCAATCATCTTGCACGGGCCGCACCATTCCGCCCAGAAATCGACCAGCACCGGCTTGTCGGATTTCAATACGTCCGATTCGAACGATGCGTCCGTGATGTGTTTGATGTTTTCACTCATGTTGTCCTCTGCGGAGGGGAAAGGATGGATGGGCGCCGTGCAGGCCGGTCGCCGCCCGGATGCATGCCGCATGCGCGGAAATCCCGCGACGTCTGCGCAAGCTGACGGTTCGAGTCAGAAATTCAAGTATCGGGGTCGGTGGCGAGGGACGTTCAGGCGGGGTTTGAAACAATCATAACCGATTCTGGCGAAATGTGGAGCGGCGCCGCGCGGCGGTGTGGCCTGCGGGCGCGGCCTTCGCATAGAATGGCCGCCAGACCCGCCCGCGCGACCTTGCCGCCGGGACACACCGCGTCCTTGCCCGGCCTTCCTTGCCGCAGTTTTTTGCCCCGGTTTTTTGCTCGATTGCCATGCTCCACGCGCCGCTGCTGATTCCCGCGTCCGCCCGTTTCTGGAACGACGCCGCCCGCGCGCTGGCCGGGGCGGTTCGCCATGGGCCGATCGAGATGCCGGAAACCGATCTGTCGGCCTTGCGCGTCGTGGTGCCTGCCTGGCATCACGCGCCGCTGCTCAAGCACGCGCTCGCCGCCGAGATCGGCGGGCCGTTCGTCGCACCGCGCATCGTCACGCTGTCCGGGTGGCTGGCCGCGCAACCGCCCGCGCCGGATACGGCGCTGCCGCCGTGCGAAGGCGAGCGCCTGATGGCGCTGTACGCCGAATTGCGCGGCCATCCCTGGCTGAAAAAGCTGTTCGCGGTGCGCCGCAATACCGATCTGCTACCGCTGGCGCAGACGCTGCTGACACTGTGCGACGAACTCACTCGCGCGATGCTGCCGCAGGCCGGCGCGGCCGACGCCCGTTGGGAAAGCGCGCTCGCGCAATTGCCGCCGCCGGTGCGCAGCCTGCTGTCGGAAGAATCGCAACTGGTCTGGACGCTCTGGAAAAGCCAGCTCGACGACAGCCACCCGGTGGTCGCGCGCTTCGCCCGGATGGGCGCCATCGCGCGCGAGAACGACGGGCCGCTGGTATGGATCGCGGCCGGCGAGCCGGACCCGATGGAAGCGGCATTCCTCGACGTCTGCGCCGCCGGATGCGAAGTGCTGCCGATCCGGACCGACTGGCGCCGCGGCGCGGTGGCGCCGGCATTCGCGGCTGCCTGGCCGGAATTGTGCGACGACGGCGAGGACGCCTTTTTCGATGCCGTGGCCGCCGTGGTCGATGCTCCGCCGGGCCTGACGTTGTGCCCGGCGCGCAGCCTGGAAGACGAAGCGACGTGCGGCGCGCAAACCGTGCTCGGCTGGCTCGAGGAGGGCCGGAAGTCGATCGCGATCGTCGCCCAGGACCGGGTGGCGGCGCGCCGCACCCGCGCGCTGCTGGAACGCGCCGGCATCCGGGTGGCCGACGATACCGGCTGGAAGCTGTCCACCACGCGTGCCGCCTCGACGATCGCCGCCTGGTTCGACGTGGTGCATACCCGCGCGCGCGCCGCCTGCCTGCTCGACCTGCTGAAATCGCCGTTCGTGCTGCCGGGCCGGGCGATCCGATCGCAGGAAATCGTCGCGGTCGAACTGGCGCTGCGCCGCGCCGGCGTGGTCGGCGGCTGGAACGCGATCCTCGGCGCGGTCAGCGTGCTGCCCGACGCTTACGTCCTGCTGCGCGACCTCGCCGATCTGGCCGCCGGCTATGCGCGGCAGAAGCCGCTGAGCGGCTGGCTGGCGGCGACCGCCGCGCTGTTCGACGCGCTCGACATGCGCGATGCGCTGGCGGCCGACGACGCCGGACGCCAGGTGCTCGCGGTGCTGGACGCGCTGGCCGCCACGGCCGGCGGATCGGACGCGATGTTCTCTTTCGCCGAGTGGCGCACGCTGATCAGCATGCAGCTCGAGGCGACCACCTTCATTCCCAGCCACGTCGACCGCCGCGTCGCGATGCTGCCGCTGGCCGACGCGCGGCTGCGCTGCTTCGACGCGGTGCTGGTGCTCGGCGCGGATACGACGCACCTGCCGTCGCATCCCGCCGACACGCTGTTTTTCGCCAACGCGGTGCGGCGCGAGCTCGGGCTGGCGACGCGCGAATCGCGGCAGCGGCAGCAGTTGCGCGATCTCGCGGAAATCCTCGCTGCCGGCGCCCGCGTGGTGCTGTCTTGGCAGACCGTCTGCCGCGGCGAACCGAACCCGGTCAGTCCGTGGATCGCGCGCCTGCGCCTCGCGCTGCGGCACGCCGGCGCCGCCGACCTGGAAGAACGCCGCCCGACGCTGACCGAAATGCGGCTGACGCCGCAACCGCCGTCGCCGCCGTCGCCGCGCGCGCCGATGCTCGCACCGCAGCGGCTGTCGGCCAGCGCCTACGCGACCCTGCTCGACTGCCCGTACCAGTTCTTCGCCACGCGCATGCTGCGGCTGGCCGCGGCCGACGAGCCGGACGAATTGCCGCAGAAGCGCGACTACGGCGACTGGCTGCACACGATCCTGAAGCGCTACCACGACGCGGTGCGCGATGCCGGCATCGCGATCGCCGACAGCGCGGAACTGCTGACCGACATTTCGTCGCAAATCTTCGGCGAAGCGCTCGAACGCCACGGCGCCGCGCTCGGCTACTACGCGCGCTGGCGCAAGGCGATGCCCGCCTATCTCGCCTGGGCCGCGCAGCGCGAGCAGGACGGCTGGCGCTACGTCGAAGGCGAGCGCGAATTCGAAAAAATGCTGGCCTGGCCCGACGGCAGCGTGACGCTGGTCGGCCGTATCGATCGCATCGACCTGCATGCCGACGGGCAGCGCGCGGTGCTCGACTACAAGGCCAGGCGGCTTGACGACTTGAAAAAGAAAATGAGCGGCGGCGAAGACCATCAGCTCGGTTTCTACGGCCTGGGGTCCGATGAACCGTTCGACGGCGCGCATTACGTGGCGCTGGAAGCGTCCGACGGCAGGGTGCGCGATCTTGCCGCGGACGACTACGACGTCGCGCAGCAGGCGCTGGAGCAGGGCATCGTCGCCTGCATGCAAGCCATCGCCGCCGGCGCGGCGCTGCCGGCGAACGGCATCGAAGCGATCTGCCGCTTCTGCGACGTGCGCGGCCTGTGCCGCAAGGGGGCATGGTGAGTGCGTCGGATCCGGCTGCCTACCTGGTCGACGGCAGGGACGTCGACGCCGACGCCTTCACCGCTGCGGCCTGCGATCCGCGCCATTCGGTGGTGGTCGAAGCCTGCGCCGGCAGCGGCAAGACCTGGCTGCTGGTGGCGCGCATGCTGCGACTGCTGCTGGCCGGCGCGGCGCCGGCCGAACTGCTGGCGATCACGTTCACCCGCAAGGCCGCGCAGGAAATGCAGAGCCGATTGATGGAATTGCTGCACGAACTGTCGCTGAAGGACGACGCGGCGGTGCGCGCCTTGCTGCGCGAGCGCGGGATCGGCGACGCCGGCATGGAAGCGGCGATTCCCGCCGCGCGGATGCTGTACCGGCAGCTTCTCGACGGAGGACAGTCGTTGTCGATCGACACGTTCCATAGCTGGTTCGGCCGCGTGATCCAACTCGCGCCGCTGGCCTCGGGCGTGCCGCACGGCTACCGGCTCGCCGAGACCACCGGCGAATTGCGTGCCGAAGCCTACAAGCGCTTCATGGAAGCGTGCCGGGACGAGAAGAGCGATGCGTGCGCGGCGCTGCACCGGTTGTACGACGCGCTCGGCGACCACCCCACGAAGGAATTGCTCGATGCGTTCCTCGACAAGCGCGCCGAATGGTGGGCCGCGACGCTCGACGACGGGCAGGCGCCGCTGGCCTCGCTGGAAGCGCTGTGCGGCGACGACTTGCATCGCGATCCGCGAGGCGAGGCGTGGACGGACGCCGACCTGCACGAGCGCCTGTGGAAAATCGCCCGGGTGCTCGGCGAAGGCAGCAAGCCGAACCAGAAGCGCGCGCAGGAAATCGAGCAGGCGCTTTCCGCGGGATTTTCGGACGACGCCTTCGAGCGGCTGCTGACGGAGTTCTGCGACGGCAAGGGCGAGCCGCGCGGCAACAACATCCGGGTCAAGGCCTTGCAACAGGCGGCGGAAAGACATTTCGGTGCCGAAGGCGGCGCTGCGCTGGAGCGCGAATTCGCCGCGCTCGCCGATGCGCTCGGGCACCTGCAGCGACGCAGCCGCGACCGCGACATGTTCGCGATGAACCGCGACCTGTTCACGGCCGGCCCTGCCTACGTCGAGCACTACCAGGCGGCCAAGGCCGACGCACGGGTATTCGATTTCACCGACCTCGAATGGCACGCGTACCGGCTGCTGCGCAACGGCGAGCATGCCGCCTATTTGCAGAGCCGGCTCGACGCGCGCTATCGCCACATCCTGCTCGACGAATTCCAGGACACCAATCCGCTGCAATGGAGCATCGTGCGCGCCTGGCTCGACGCCTACGGGGACGATGCGCAGCAGCCGAGCGTGTTCGTCGTCGGTGATCCGAAACAGTCGATCTATCGTTTCCGCCGCGCCGAGCCGCGCGTGTTCGACGCGGCGCGCGAGGCGCTCGCCGCCCGCGGCGCGCGGGTGCTGCGCACCGGCCAGACGCGCCGCAACGGCGCCGGCATCGTCGAGGCGCTCAACACCTCCCACGCGGCGAACCCGATCTTTTCACCGCAGACGACTCTCGCCGCCGAGACTGGCCAGGTATGGCGGCTGCCGCTGGTGGAAGCCGATGGGAACGATCCCGGTGAACCGGCCGCCGAGCGGCGCGATCCGCTGCGACAGGCGCGCCCCGAACAGGAAGACGCGCGCCGGCTCGACGAGGGCAGGGCGGTCGCGCGTGCGCTGCAACGCGCGCGGCTGACGCTGGGCGGCGCCGGCGCGCCGCCGGCCTGGTCCGACGTGCTGCTGCTGGTGAAGAAGCGCAACCATCTGGCGGCCTATGAAAAGGCGCTGCGCGAGGCCGGCATTCCGTACCTGTCGGACCGTCGCGGCGGCCTGCTCGACACGCTCGAAGTCACCGACCTCGCCGCGCTGCTCGGCTTTCTCGCCGCACCGGGCGACGCGCGGTCGCTCGCGCACGTGCTGAAGAGTCCGATCTTCGACGCGACCGACGACGACCTGATCCTGCTTGCGCAGCGCGCCGAGCCCGGTTGGTGGCAGCGCCTGCTCGGCGCGGCGGACGACGGCAGCGCGTCCCCGGCGCTGCACCGCGCGGCGTTGCTGCTGGCCGGCTGGCTCGACCAGGCGCCGCGCCTGCCGGTTCACGACCTGCTCGACCTGATCCTGCATCAGGGCCGACTGATCGTGCGTTATGCCCGCGCCGCCGCGCCGGCGGCGCGCGGCCAGACGATCGCCAACATCGAGGCGTTCATCGAACTCGCGCTGAATCTCGATGCCGGCCGCTACCCGAGCCTGCCGAAATTCCTCGACAAGCTGCGCGCGCTGCAGCGCCATGCCGACAGCGACGCGCCGGACGAAGCCGCCGCCGACGCGGGCGTCGATGCGGTACGCATCCTGACGATCCACGGCGCCAAGGGCCTGGAGGCGCCGATCGTCGCGCTGCTCGACGCCAACCATAGCGAGCCGGCATCGGACGATCTCGGCATTCTGTGCGACTGGCCGGTGGATGCCGATGCGCCGGCGCATTTTTCCGCGTTCGGCAAGCGCGCGCTGCGCGGCGCGGCGCGCGACCCGCTGTTCGCGCGGGAAGACGGTTTCCGCGCGCAGGAAGACTGGAACCTGATGTACGTCGCGGCCACGCGCGCCAAGCGGCTGCTGATCGTCAGCGGCGTGGCCGCGAAAAGGAATGCGGCCGACGGCATCTGCGCGGGAAGCTGGTACGAGCGGTTCTGCTGCATCGATGCGGTCGAGGCCGGCGACGCCGCCGCGCCGCTCACGCAGGCCGCCAATGACGTCTTTTCGCTCGGCGTGTTCGATCCGCCGGACCTGTCCGCCCTGTCCACCGGTTGCGGCGAGGCGTCTGGCGAGAAGGACGGGGCCGCGCGCACGGCGGAGATGGACGAGGGTGTGCTGCTGCATGCGCTGATGGAGCGGTTGACCGGATCGACCCGCTGGCCGGTGACCGTTCCGGATGCCGCCGCGGTGGCGCGCTGGCTGGCGTGCGGACTCGATGTGGCGAGCACGATTCGCGCGCAGGCCGCCGCACTGCTGTCGTCGCGCGAACTCGAACGATTCTTCGATCCGCGCCGGCATCGCGCCGCGAGTAACGAGACCGAAGTGATGTTCGAAGGCCGCTGGCTGCGCTTCGACCGGCTGGTGCGCTTCGACGGCGAGGTGTGGATTCTCGACTACAAGCGTCAGGTGCTCGACAGCGAACTGCCGGCTTACCGCCTGCAGCTCGCGCAATATCGGGCGGCGGCGCAGGTTCTGTTCGCCGGCCAGGTGCTGAAGACCGCGCTGGTGACGATCGACGGACGGCTGCGAGTCATCGAGTAGCGCGTGTGTATTGACGGCAATTCCGCCGCGACACTATAGTGACGCCATGATTTCCGACTTCGATCAGCTTTCCGAAAAGATCGCGCAACTGGCCGCGATGACGCAGACACTGCGGCGCGAGAACGCCGAACTGCGCGTGCGCAACGCCGCGCTCCTTGCGGACAATACCGACCTGAGCGGGCGCATCCAGCAGGCGCAGCAGCGCGTCGCCGCGCTGATCGACAGCCTGCCCGCAGCGCGGCCGGAAGGAGATGCGGCATGATCGCGCTCGACGTGGTGATCATGGGGCAGCCGTACAAGCTGGCATGCAAGGACGGCGAGCAGGAAGCCTTGCTCGAAACCGTCGCCTATCTCGACGGCAAGATGTGCGCGATCCGCGACGCCGGCAAGGTCAAGGGCAACGACCGCATCGCGGTCATGGCGGCGCTCGCGGTGACCGCGGAATTGCTGTCGACGAAGTCGCCGGAAGGCCCGCTGTCGGGCATGGCGATGTCGGAAATCCGGCAACGAATTTCCTTGATGCACGAGACGCTCGACAGCGCGCTCGCGCCCCAGGAAAATCTTTTTTGAATCCGTTCCCAGCGGCCCGAAAAAGCTTTGAAAAATGCTTTGAAAAAGCTTTGAATCGCTGCGGCGAATCGGGTAGACTGGGTCATCCCTGCCGTGTTCGCCATGCCATATATTCCTTGAACCATTTATGTGCATAGGCTGCGGGATCCGTTTGGTGGGCGTGAGCGTCGCTAGTCCGACGAACCCGAAATCGAACTACTGTGGCCGCCTTGAACCGTAAGGTTCGGGATGCCGGCAAAGCGGCACAGGCGGGGGCTGAATACCGGAACGGCTGCATGCGATCGTTGGCATGCAGCCGTTTTTTTATGCGCGCGTTTATACGTACTTCTATGCGTATGTTTATGGGTAAGTTCATACGTACGGCCGGCGGGACACGCCGGCGCCGCGGCAGTGACGTTCCGGGGAGGGAGCGATGCGGTACTGGCTGATGAAATCCGAACCCGACGAAGTCGGCATCGACGACGTGCTGGCCGCGCCCGATCGCACCGTGGCGTGGACCGGGGTGCGCAACTACCAGGCGCGCAACTTCATGCGCGATTTGATGCGGCCGGGCGACGGCGTGCTGTTCTATCACTCGGGCTGCAATCCGCCCGGTATCGCGGGCATAGCCGAGGTGGCGAGCACGTCGTATCCGGACGAGACGCAGTTCGATCCGGCCAGCCGCTACTTCGATCCGAAGGCCACGCGCGAGTCGCCGCGCTGGATGCTGGTCGACGTGCGCGCGCTCTGCAAGACGCGCTTCATCCCGATCGCCGAACTGCGCGCCGAGCCGGCGCTGGAAGACATGCAGATGCTGCGCAAGGGCAGCCGTTTGTCGATCACGCCGGTGACACCGGCCGAATGGCGCGTGATCACCGAGCGGCTGGCCGCGCGATGACGCACTTCCCCACCGTTTCCCTCACTCAAAGGAAGTTTTCATGGATATCGGCCTGATCGCCGGGCTGCTGCTGCTCGGCGCCTTCACCGGCTTCGCCGCCGGCCTGCTCGGCGTCGGCGGCGGCATGATGATGGTGCCGTTCCTGACGATATTGATGACCGCGCGAGGCTTTCCGCCGGAACTCATCGTGCACATGGCGATCGCCACGTCGCTGGCGACCATCGTGTTCACTTCGCTGTCGTCGGTGCGCGCGCACCACCGGCGCGGCGCAGTGCTGTGGCCGGTGGTGCGGCTGCTGGTGCCGGGCATCCTGATCGGTTCCTGGATCGCGCCGTGGATCGGCAAGCAGATGAACTCGTCGGTGCTCGCAGTCTGCTTCGCCGTCTTCGTCGCGGTGTCGGCTACGCAGATGCTGATCGACCGCAAGCCGTCGGCCACGCGCGAACTGCCGCAACGGTCCGGCATGTTTGCCGCCGGCGGCGTGATCGGCGTGCTGGGCGGCCTGGTCGGCGCCGGCGGCGGCTTCGTCTCGGTGCCGTTCATGACCTGGTGCAACGTGAAGATCCACAACGCGGTCGCCACCAGCGCCGCGCTCGGCTTCCCGATCGCGCTGGCCGGGACGCTGTCGAACATCTGGTTCGGCATGCAGACGCGCAATCTGCCGGAAGGCTCGCTGGGCTTCGTCTATCTGCCCGCGCTGGCGGTGATCGCGGTAGCCAGCGTCAGCACCGCGCCGTTCGGCGCGCGCACCGCGCACAACCTGCCGGTCAAGTCGCTGCGCAAGATCTTCGCCGGCGTGCTCTACCTGCTGGCAGCCTACATGCTGTGGCGGGGATTGCTCCGGTAGGGAGTGCTCCGACAGGGAGCGGCACGGGTGCGAGCGCGGTTCAGCGCGGGTGGGGCGCAGGCGCGGCGGCCGGCGTCTTGCGCCGGTACGCCAGTGCCAGCAGCACGAGGCCGAGCACGATCATCGGCACCGACAGCATCTGCCCCGCCGAGATCGTGATGCCGCCGAAGCTCACGTTGTAGTCCGGCACGCGGAAATACTCGGTGAAGAAGCGGGCGCAGCCGTAGCCGAGCGCGAATACGCCGGACACCGCCATCGTCGGCCGTGGCTTGCGCGCGAACAGCCAGACCACCACGAACAGCAGCACGCCGTCGACCAGCGCCTGGTAGATCGGCGACGGATGGCGCGGCAGGTTGTCGACGTTCGGCCAGATCATCGCCCACGGCAGCGACGGATCGGCGACGCGACCCGGCAACTCCGCGTTGATGAAGTTGCCGAGCCGGCCCGCCGCGTAGCCGAGCGGCACCATCGGTGCGATGAAGTCGAGCACCTGGAACAGGCTGCGGCCGCGCTTCCTGCCCCACCACCACATCGCGATCATCACGCCGAGAAAGCCGCCGTGGAACGACATGCCGCCCTTCCATACCGCGACGATCTGCGACGGATGACTGAAGTAATAGTCCGGATGGTAGAACAGCACTTCGCCGAGCCGGCCGCCGATGATCACGCCGAGCACGCCGTAGAACAGCATGTCGTCGATGTCTTCGCGGGTCCATCCGGCCGCCGCGACGTGCGGCTGGCGGATGCGCACCCGCGCCAGCGCGACGAACTGCGCAAACGCGACCAGGTACATGATGCCGTACCAGCGCACCGACAACGGACCGAGATGGAAGGCGACGGGATCGGGAAGAGGATGGATCAGCATCTAGATCTTCTTTCTTAGCAGGGTGAGGAAGGCTTGCAGCACCGGAGAGCGGTTGTCGCGCCGCCACGCAAGGCCGGTTTCGACATGCGGCGCGCGGTCGGCGAGCGGCCGATAGTCGACGCCCGGCCGCTTGAGATTGGATACCGATTGTGGCACAAGCGCAATGCCCATGCCCGCCGATACCAGGCCGACGATGGTCTGCATCTGGATCGCTTCCTGGCCGATGCGCGGTGCCAGTCCGGCCGCGCGGACGTAGCCGAGGATGGTGTCGTGCAGCGCCGGCGCGATCCGCCGCGGAAACACGATCAGCGGCAGATCGGCGACAGCCTTCAGCCGAACCGGGCCGCCGCCGCGCAGGGCCCGCAAGCCTTTCGGTGCGGCCAGCACCAGC
>JBQCGO010000351.1:0-3394 GCA_051955575.1 Burkholderiaceae bacterium | reverse complement strand
CACGGGTTTTCGCGCGCCCGCCGGCCGGAGAGCGGCATGGCGCCTCGCGCTCCGGCCATCCGGCGAACGCTATAATCGGTCGATGACCGCGACCCTCGTTTCTCCCCGCCCAATCCAACCGCTGCCGGACCGGCTCATCTCGCAGATCGCAGCCGGCGAAGTCGTCGAACGGCCGGCCGCGGTGGTCAAGGAATTGCTGGAAAACGCGCTCGACGCCGGCGCGACGCAGATCGCGGTACGGCTCGAACAGGGCGGCGTCAAGCGGATTGTGGTGATCGATGACGGCCGCGGCATTGCGCCGGGCCAACTCCCGTTGGCGTTGGCCCGGCATGCGACCTCGAAGATCGCGTCGCTGGAAGACCTGGAAAACGTAAGCACGCTCGGCTTTCGCGGCGAGGCGCTGGCGTCGATCGCCTCGGTCGCGCTGCTGACGCTGACCTCGCGCACCGCCGGCGACCCGCACGCGTCGCGCATCGCCGGGCAGCAGCCGGACGCCGCCGGCGTGTCGCCGTGCGCGGGCGCCGTCGGCACCACGGTCGACGTGCAGGATCTCTATTTCAATACGCCGGCGCGGCGCAAGTTCCTGAAGTCCGAGCAGACCGAGTTCGGCCATTGCGCCGACGTGGTACGCCGCATCGCGCTGGCGCGCCCCGACGTGACGCTGACGCTGTCGCACAACGGCCGCACCGTCGACCACTGGAACGCGGCCGACGCCGCGCGCCGCTGCACCGCGGTGCTCGGCGCGGAATTCGGCGCAGCCCGGCTGGCGCTGGACGAGGCCGCCGGCCCGCGGCGGCTGCACGGCTTCGCCGGCCTGCCGACCGCCTCGCGCGCGCGGGCCGACGCGCAGTTCTTCTACGTCAACGGCCGCCACGTGCGCGACAAGCTCCTGACCCACGCGGTGCGCGCCGCCTACGAGGACGTGCTGCACGGCGACCGCTATCCGTCCTACGTGCTGCACCTCGAGCTCGACCCGGCGCTGGTCGACGTCAACGTGCATCCGTCCAAGACCGAGGTGCGCTTCCGCGACAGCCGCGCGGTACACCAGTTCGTGTTCCACGCGGTCCAGCGGGCGCTGGCGCAGACCTCGGCCACCGCGCGCGGCGCGGTGCCGGCGCCGCAGCCGGCTACGTCCTCCGGCATGCCGTGGCTGCGTGCGCCGGGCGCGCAGGCCGGTATCCAGGCCGCATTCCCGACCGCCGCCCCATCCGATCACGGCGTCGCCCAGACCCTCGCCCGGTACGGCGCGCTGTTCGCCGACGCACCCGGGGCCGCGCTCGCGGAAGCGCCATCGGCGCCGGAAGCCATGACCCGAAGCCTGCCCGACGCCGGCCCCGCCGCGGACGAATTCCCGCTCGGCTTCGCACTCGCGCAACTGCACGGCGTCTACATCCTGGCGCAGAACGCGCGCGGCCTGGTGCTGATCGACATGCACGCAGCCCATGAGCGCATCCTGTACGAGGCGCTGAAGCGGGCGCTCGACGCGGACACCATGCCGGTCCAGCCGCTGCTGATCCCGCACACCTTCCATGCCGATCCGGTCGAGGTTGGCACCGCGGAAGCGGAGGCCGAGACGCTGGAGGCGCTCGGTTTCGACATCCGGCCGCTGTCGCCGACCACGCTGGCGGTGCGCGCAGTGCCGGCGCTTTTAAAGGACGCCGACGCGCAGGCGCTGGCGCGCGACGTGCTGCGCGACATCCGCGAGTTCGGCGGCTCGCGCGTGCTGGTCGAGCGGCGCAACGCGCTGCTCGGCACGCTCGCCTGCCATACCGCGGTGCGCGCCAACCGGCTGCTGACGATTCCCGAGATGAACGCGCTGCTGCGGCGGATGGAAGCGACCGAGCGCGCCGACCAGTGCAATCACGGCCGGCCGACCTGGGTGCAGCTCGCGCTGGCCGACCTCGACCGGCTGTTCCTGCGCGGCCAGTAGCGTGGGCGCGCAGGTTCCCCGCCAGCCGGTGGTCGCCCTGCTCGGCCCGACCGCGTCCGGCAAGACGGCGGCGGCACTGGAAGTCGCGCACCGCATGCCGGTCGAGATCGTCTCGGTGGATTCGGCACTGGTCTACCGCGGCATGGACATCGGCACCGCCAAGCCGTCGCCGGCCGAGCGTGCGACCGTCCGGCACCACCTGATCGATATCCTGGACCCGTCCGAAAGCTGGTCGGCGATGGCGTTCCGCGACGCGGCGCTGGCGCTGATTGCCGACATCCACGCGCGCGGCCGGCTGCCGCTGCTGGTCGGCGGAACGATGCTCTACTACAAGGCGCTGATCGAGGGCCTCGACGCGCTGCCGCCGGCCGATCCGGCGATCCGTGCCGAACTGGACCGCGATGCCGAACGACTCGGCGTGCCGGCGCTGCACGCGCGCCTCGCCGGTCTCGACCCGGACACCGCCGCACGGTTGGCGCCGAATGACGCGCAGCGCATCCAGCGCGCGCTGGAGATCGCGATCATCACCGGTCGCCCGATGTCGTCGCAACTGACCGGCCGGGCGTCCGCCGAATTGCCTTTCTCGCCGACGCTGATCGTACTGGAGCCGTCCGACCGCGCCGCGCTGCACGCGCGGATCGCCGCCCGCTTCGACGCGATGCTCGACGCACCGGGCGGCGGCCTGCTGAAAGAAGTGGAAACGCTGCGCCGGCGCGGCGATCTGCATCCCGGATTACCATCGATGCGCTGCGTCGGCTACCGGCAGGCCTGGGAATACCTGGACGGCCGCTGCGACCGCGCCGCGCTGCGCGAGAAAGGCATTGCCGCGACGCGTCAGCTCGCCAAGCGGCAGCTGACCTGGCTGCGGTCGATGCCGGACCGCGTCGTCGTCGACTGCCTCGACCCGCGCGCAGCGGAAACCGTCACCGCACGCGCGCTCGCCGCGTTCGAGCGGGGCTGAGGAACGAACGCGGCGGGCCGCCGTCCTCGTTGACAACCCGCCGCCGGCACCGGATAATACGCGGCTCCGTGGCGAATTAGCTCAGTGGTTAGAGCAGTGGAATCATAATCCATTGGTCCGGGGTTCAAATCCCTGATTCGCCACCACGATTCCGTGAAACCGCGCCTCCTTCGGGACGCGCGGTTTTTTTTCGTTCGCGGCCGCCGGTGGGAACGCACGCCCTTCGCCGCCGCGCCCGGAACGCCTGCCGCCCTCCCCCGCTCCAACACTTGCCCTCGCCTTGCGTTTCGTTCCGTCATCCGACTCTGGAGGCAAGCATGTGGATCCTGCTGTTGCTGCCGTTCATCGGCCTGCTGTGGGTGCCGTTCTACAACCATGAACTGCCCGCCCTGTTCGGCTTCCCGTTCTTCTACTGGTACCAGCTGGTCTGGGTGCCGGTCACCGCGCTGCTGATCTGGATCGTCTATCGCGCCGGCGTGCGCAGGGGAGTCGAATGATGGACG
>JBQCGO010000350.1:0-10974 GCA_051955575.1 Burkholderiaceae bacterium | reverse complement strand
TTCAGGATCGACTGGGTATCGACATAGACGCGCGCGGACGTCTGATAGTCGTCCGGCAGCCTGTATACGACGATCGATCCCGCGACGACGACGAGCCATGCCGCGACAACGGCGGGCCACCGGTACTTCCAGAGGGCTTTCGCCGTGCGTACGACTTGATTGATCAACTGGTCCATGCTCGGAAAGTCTCCCTGCCTTGTGGCGCCCTGGTTTTTCGTCTTCCGGACTGGTTTTATTCGAGGACCGGTATCGTCGAGGCAAAAAAATTATACCTAGAATCCTTATCGATTTTGTTAATTAAGTTAAAACCGGGAAGACAATGCCGCGCGATGGTGTATGTTTATGAAGCGCGATCTCGTCGGCGCCGAATTGACGCTTCGACGCGTGGAAAAAACATCAAGTTGGAGCCGGAAATTTCATTGCGAATCCGCGTTTCAACTTGACATGCTTGCATTAGAATTTCGGCCGGCGTCGAATCATTCTCTTTATCGGCGACGCGGTTCGCGCTGAAAAACGATGGCGAATCACCACCAAAATCATCAACAACGAAAAGCTGCGGGAGTGAATATGGGGACGGGACAGAAGCGGTCGGCCAGATCTTTTGTCGTGTGGCTTTCGATGCTGGCATCGGTCGGACTTTTTTCGGGATGCGCCAGCCATTCGTCGATGCCGCGGGCGGAAGAGCCGGTGGCCGTGCAGGACTATGTGCTGGGGCCGGGCGATACGGTCACCATCAACGTCTGGCGCAGTCCGGAACTGTCGCAATCGATCCCCGTCCGTCCGGACGGAAAAATCACGATGCCGCTGGTGGAAGACTTGCAGGCCAGTGGAAAAACCACCACGCAACTCGCTCGCGACATCGAGCGCCTGATCGGCAAGTATGTCCAGGATCCGGTCGTCACCGTGACCGTCACGCAATTCCTGGGGACGTATGCCGAACAGATCCGCGTGATCGGACAGGCGGCCAAGCCGCAGGCGTTGCCGTACCGGCAGGGCATGTCGCTGCTCGACGTGATGATCGCCGTCGGCGGACTGGGCGAGTTCGCGGCCGGCAACCGCGCGAGCATCGTGCGCAAGGTCGGCGACAACCAGGAGCAGATCGGCGTGAGGCTGGCCGACCTGATCAAGAACGGCGATATCTCGGCCAACATGCAAATCAGGCCGGGCGACATTCTGATCATCCCGGAAAGTTTTTTCTGATGGCTTTTTACCGCCTGGCGGCGGCTTGATCATGCCGTTGCGCCCGGCATGAGGCGCCGGAAATCCGGCGGCATCGGCGGCGCATTCGGGGATTGGAAATCGGGCTTTTCGCCGAGGTGCGGAGACAAGGATTGCCGTCCCGTGCGCCGAACGGCGCATGCTATGCTCAGCGGTCCGGCACGGGCGGGAAAATCCTCCGGCGTACCGCAAATGAACTGGGAAAACCTGTCATGACAAAAGAAAACGAAGAATCCGGCGCGGTATCAGGACAAAAGCTTCCGGTCGAACCTTTCGCGGAAAGCGTCGACGAGTCCAGGCGCCGTTTCGGCCGCGCCGGTCTGGCGGCATCGGGCATTCTGGCAAGCGTGGCAGGCCGGTCGGCCCTGGCGTCGGAGGTGTGCCGTTCGCCTTCCGGATTCCTGTCCGGGAACCTGAGCACGCATGGGCCGGCGCCGATCTGCGCCGGACGCTCGCCCGGCTACTGGAAGAACCATATGCAATGGCCGATCGCCCATCGGCAAACCGCGAAGTTCAGCAGCGTGTTTCCCTGCAACGTCGGCTCTCCCTACGCCAGCATCACGATGCTGGACCTGCTGACGCCGCAAAGCTTCGACAAGTACAACCTCGGGATGCACCTGGTTGCCGCGTATCTGAACGCCGTGCAGGGATGGACGCCGTTTCTCACGGTCGAGCGCATCATTTCCATGTTCACCGAGTGGCAGGCGACCGGCTATTTCTCGCCGACCGCCGGCGTGAAGTGGGACGGCGCGCAGATCGTCGATTACCTGCAGCAGACGCAATCCTGACGCCGCAGCGCCAGGTTTCGTCTCCTTCGATTTCCACCCGATCCGCAGCCGACCCCAGGACACGATTCCGACATGGCGACTGCATGGAAACTCGCGCACGACGAGGCGATCGAGTGCCGCCACTGGGACGACGAGTGGGTCGTCTACAACAAGCTTACCGGCGACCTGCATGTCGTCGATGCCAGGGCCATTCTGCTGCTCCGTCGACTCGAGCATGGGCCGGCGGATGCGAACGATCTGGCGGCAGCGCTGCGCCGGGCGTCTCCCGCGATGGCGGACGGATCGATGATAGATGGATCGGTTTCGGACATCGAAGCCATGCTGGAAGCGATGCACGCCTGCACTTTGGTGGAACCGGTGTGACGAACCTGGTCGGATCCTTGCAGGCGCACGAGTTCGCGGTCCGGCTTTCAGAGTCCGGCATCGTGATTCAGACGGGGCGTTTCGCGACGCGAATCCGGTCGCCCATCCGCAGCGTTGCCGAAGGGCTGCACAGCCTGTACGCCGACTTTCCGCTGGCGGACCCGGATTTCGCGGACTTCCACATCTCGCTGGATCGGCCCCGGACCTTGCGGCGCTGGGTCCGGAAGCAGGTGCAGTTCTATTTCGACGGCCGCACGCCTTTCAAGCCGCTGCCATACGCGCAGGCCTTTCCGATGCTCGAATGGGGATTGAACTGGTGCGTGGCGAATCATGCGCACCGCTATCTCATCCTTCACGCGGCCGCCATCGAAAAGGACGGCTGCGGCGTGATCCTTCCCGCGCCGCCGGGCAGCGGCAAGAGCACGCTCTGCGCGGCGCTCGTCACCAGAGGCTGGCGCCTGCTTTCCGACGAACTGGCGCTGCTCGACATCGACGACGGCACGGTCGCGCCGCTGGCCCGGCCCGTCAGCCTGAAAAACCGCTCGATCGACGTGATCCGGGAATTCGCCCCGGACGCGATCATCGGCCCGGTGGTGCACGACACGTCGAAAGGCTCGATCGCTCATCTGCGGCCGCCGCGGGCGAGCGTCGTGCGCGCCGGGGAAAGGATGGTTCCGGCCTGCGTGGTGTTTCCGAAGTGGGCACAGGGGCACGCCGCCGAACTGCGACGCGTTCCGAGGGCCCGTGGCGCGCTGCGACTGGCGGAGAACGCCTTCAATTTTCCGGTATTGGGAGAACTCGGTTTTCAGGCGCTTGCCCGGATGGTCGATGCGACGCAATGCCACGACTTCGTCTACGGTTCGCTGGAAGACGCCATCGGTACGTTCGCCGGCCTGGTTCGGGAGAGGGCACGCGACTGTGAACTCGTTAGCGCTTAGGGTCTTTCGCGATCCCCTTGCCGTCCAGTCGTTGTCGCTGGGCGAGTGGGATCTGCTCGTGCGTCAGGCGAGGGCCGCCAACGTACTGGCTTCTCTTCACGCGGTGCTGGAAGAGGCCGGCATTCTGCATGCCGTACCGGGCAAGGCGCTGGAACACCTGCAGTGGGCGTGGTGCGCAGCCGAGCGGCATCGACAAGCCGTGGTCCGGGAACTGCATCTGATCCGGTACGCGGTGAAAGACACGGGAATTCCCCTCATCCTGCTGAAGGGCGCCGCTTATCTCCAAGCCGGCCTGCCGGCAGCGCGCGGCCGCATTTTCGCCGACATCGACGTGCTGGTCGCGAAGAACCGGATCGGCGCCGTCGAGGCGGCCCTGATGCTGAACGGGTGGGCCAGCTTCCACCTCGACAAATACGACCAGCGCTACTACCGGGCATGGATGCATGAAATACCGCCGATGCGGCACATCCGGCGCATGACGACGATCGACGTCCACCATGCGATCGTGCCGGAGACGGCGCCGGTGCATCCGGATCCGGAAAAACTTCGGGCCGCTGCCGTTCCCGCGGGGAAGACCGGCCAGTTCCAGGTGCTGGCGCCCGTCGACATGGTTCTGCACAGCGCCGTGCACTTGTTCCATGACGGCGAGTTCGATCAAGGGTTTCGCGACCTGATCGACCTGAAGCGTCTGCTGGAAGATTTTTCCCGGGCTTCGGGGTTCTGGCCGGCTCTTTTGCAACGCGCTGACGAACTCGAACTCGCCCGCCCGCTGTTCTACGCGCTTCGGTATGCAGACCGGATGCTCGGCGTATCGATACCCGCCGACGTCGTTTCAAAGGTACGGCCGGCGGGACCGTCGAACCAGATGCTTGCCCTCATGGATCGGTTGTTCCATCGCGCGCTGTTGCCGGCGCATCCGAGCTGCGCGGATGGACTGACCAAGACGGCCCGCTATGTTCTTTATCTTCGCGGGAACGCCCTGCGGATGCCGGCGCCGCTGCTTGCCCGGCACTTGTTCCACAAGGCGTTTCTTTCTCCCCGGACGACGTGACGAACGAGGGCCGCCGTCAACGAAACGACGGCCGGCGCCGGTGCTCCCGGGAGAGGGCGGCCGACATGCGGTTCGTGGTTCGGAACACTTTCCCTAAGACGCGGGGCGGAAGCTGCCGGAATCCTTTCGCCACCAGGACGGCGGTAAGCCATGCCGCCGCGCCGCAGGGCAGCCAACCCAATAGAATGCCGAGGAAAATTCCGTAGTGGTACAAGCCGTAGGCATAGCAGCTGACAAACGTCGCGATGGACGCGATGACGGCCAGTCTTCCGCCGTACAGCCGACACTGCTCGGCCCATGAATCGGCGGGGACGCTGCTCTTCGGGAGGGTTCGCATGGTCGGTTTCATGGTTTGGGAAATCCCGTCTTATTGTTGTGTTTTGTGCAACAATTCAAGATTTTAGTTCCCCCGCCTTCCAATGCAAGGGTCCATCCCGACTTTCTTGCGCCGTGTTTGATTTGACACAGTTCTTCATCTGTGCCGCCGGAAATCGGTGAACCCGATGTCCGGATTTCCAAGCGCGCCAATCAATTTCTGCCAAGCCAGCATGCTTTACCAATTGACGCATTCGATGATATTGCCGCCGGCAAGTCTTTTTTTATTGCTTGCTGCGGGAATTGTAATAAGACGTTATTCGCAGGCGCTTGGAAGAGCGATCGCCGCCGGCGCCATCCTGCTGTTGTACTTGCTCTGCACGGACCTCGGACGAGCGGCGCTGGTCACGCCGCTCGAGCGCCTGACGCAACCGCTCGCCGGCTGGTCCGGCAATCGCGAACAGGCGATCGTCGTGCTGGCGGCAGGACGGTTGCCCGACGCGCCGGAGTACGGCGATCGGGACATTCCCGATATGGTCGCGCTGGCACGCTTGCGCTACGCGGCTCATCTGTATCGGATGCATCCGCTTCCGATCCTGGTCTCCGGCGGAAATGGATCGATCAGCGAGGGCGTCGCGCCGAAAGCGATCGGCATGGCATCGGCGTTGCGGGGCGATTTCGGCGTGCCGGTGAAGTGGGTGGAAGGACACTCCGAAAACACCGACGAGAATGCCTCCCGCTCGCGCGAAATGCTGCAGCCGGAAGGCGTCAGGCGGATCGTGCTCGTCACTGATGCCATGCACATGCGGCGGGCGGTGATGGCCTTCAAGCGGTACGGCTTCGAGGTGACGCCGGCGCCGACGATGTTTCTCAGCGAAAAGCCGGTCGGGCCGCTGTTTTTCGTGCCCGGCGTCGAGAATCTCCGCGAATCCTGCTACGCCGTGTACGAATGGCTGGGACTCGCCTGGTATGCCGTCAGGTTTTCCGCGTCCGCAGCCGTGTAGAACGTAACTTCCAGGAAACGGTCCGGCAGATATCCTGACGCCGGCCTGTTTCCGGCTATTCCGGAAGTCATGCCTCGAAAGTCCGGTGTATCCCAAGGCGACGCGGGATACGTCTTGTTGCAAATCCTTCCATGCGGAAGCGGCGCGCCCGGCTGCCGGCATGCCCTTGAACTGTCGCGATGCGGCGCCATGTCGCTTTTCCCGCTGCGGAGATTCCATTCGTCTTCGGCGGCGTCATGGCAGTTCTCGCCGGACCATGGCGCTGCAAAAGGGACAGGGCGCATGCCGCCGGTGAGCCGCGGCGCCGCCCGACAATGCGCTACCATGCCGGGTTGATGAATCGAACCGTTATGCCGACATTCCCGCCCCGCCGACTCTCGGTCGCTCCGATGATGGACTGGACCGACCGGCACTGCCGCTATTTCCACCGGCAGATCACCCGCCACACCTGGCTTTACACCGAAATGGTGACCACCGGCGCGCTGCTGCACGGCGACGTCGCGCGCCATCTCGACTTCGATGCGGCCGAGCACCCGGTCGCGCTGCAACTGGGCGGCAGCGAGCCGGACGATCTTGCACGCAGCGCCAGGCTAGGCGAGAAATGGGGTTACGACGAGATCAACCTGAATTGCGGTTGTCCGTCGCCGCGCGTGCAGCGCGGCGCGTTCGGCGCCTGCCTGATGGCGGAGCCGGCGCTGGTGGCCGATTGCGTCAAGGCGATGCGCGACGCGGTCGGCATCGACGTCACCGTCAAGCACCGCATCGGCCTCGGCCGGTCCGAAGACTATGGCGTGGTGCGCGATTTCGTCGGGACTGTCGCGGCAGCCGGCTGCAGGACCTTCATCGTGCACGCGCGCAACGCCGTGCTGGAAGGATTGAGCCCGAAGGAGAACCGCGAGATCCCGCCGCTGCGCTACGACGTGGCGTACCGGCTGAAGCAGGAATTCCCCGAGCTCGAAATCATCCTGAACGGTGGCGTGAAGACGCTCGCCGACATCGATGCGCATCTCGAACGCATCGACGGCGTGATGATCGGGCGCGAGGCGTATCACAATCCGTGGCTGATGGCGGCGTTCGACGCGCGCTACTACGGCGACCTTGCCGGCAGCGCCGATTCTGCCGATGGCCTGTCGCGCGAGCGGGTGGTCGAGGCAATGGTGCGCTACATCGACGCCCGGCTTGCCGATGCGCGGCGCGGCGGCGACGGTCCGCGCCTGAACAGCATCACCCGCCACATGCTCGGCCTGCCGGCGGGACTGCCCGGCGCCCGGAGTTTCCGGCAGGCGCTGTCGGACGCGAAGGCGCTCGCCGCCGGCGACGCACGGCTGCTGCGCGAAGCGATGCAGCGGCTGCAGGCCACCTGAACGATCCGGACCGCATCGTCTGCGCGACGGTAAATCCGACACTCTGCCTGTAACTTTTCGCTGCGCTCCTGGCATTTTCGTGTTCCTTGCGACGCTCCGGTCCGGCCACTGGCACGAATGGTGCAGCGCATCGACCTCCGTCAAGCGAGGAGGATCGAAATGGCTTCATCACAGCAGGGGCAGGGCGGCAAAACCCAGCAGCCGCCCCAGCACCAGAACCGGCAGCCGGGTATCGAGTCGGCGATGAATCCGAGGCCGGCGTCGACCGAGCGCTTCTACCGGGGCAGCGGCAAGCTGGAGAACGCGGTGGCGATCGTGACCGGCGGGGACTCGGGCATCGGTCGCGCGGTGTCGATCGCGTTCGCGAAGGAGGGTGCGGACGTCGTGATCGCCTACCTGAACGAAGACAAGGACGCCGCCGAGACGCGGCGGCTGGTGGAAGAGGCGGGGCGCAAGTGCGTGACGATCGCCGGCGACGTCGGCGACCCGGCGTTTTGCAAGCGCGTCGTCGAGACCGCGATGCAGACCTTTAACCGGATAGACGTGCTGGTCAACAACGCCGGCGAGCAGCATCCGCAACAAAGCATCGAGGACATCAGCGACGAGCAGCTGGAGCGCACCTTCCGCACCAACATCTTCGCGATGTTCTACATGGTGCGCGCGGCGATGCCGTATCTGCAGAAGGGCGCGACCATCGTCAACACTGCCTCGGTGACCGCTTACCGCGGCAGCCCGAAGCTGCTCGATTATTCATCGACCAAGGGCGCGATCGTCGCCTTCACCCGCTCGCTCTCGATCAATCTGTCCGGCCGCGGCATCCGCGTCAACGCGGTCGCGCCGGGGCCGATCTGGACGCCGCTGATCCCGTCGACCTTTCCGCCGGAAGAGGTCGAGAAGTTCGGCGCCAGCGTGCCGCTCGGCCGCGCCGGCGAGCCCGACGAAGTGGCGACCTGCTATGTGTTCCTGGCCAGTGAGGATTCGTCGTACATGACCGGGCAGGTGATGCACCCGAACGGCGGCGAGGTGATCAACGGCTGAAGTATCGGGACCGAAACCGGCTCAGGGTTCCTGCAGCCGGTTGTACAGCGTCTTCAGGCTCACGCCGAGCGTCTCGGCGGTCATGCGCTTGTTGCCGTTGTGGTGCTTCAGCGTGGCCATGATGATTTCGCGTTCGGCTTCCTTCAGCGGAATGCCGATGCGGAAATTCAGGCAGCCTTCCTGTACCAGCGGCCGCGGCGGCGTCATGTCGGCGACGTGCTCCTCGATTTCCAGCAGCCCGGTGGAGAGAATGAACGCGCGGTGCACTACGTTCTTCAGTTCGCGCACGTTGCCGGGCCATGCGTGATTGCGCACGATTTCCAGCGAGTGCGACGAAAATGCCTTGGCGGTCTTTTCTTTCGCGTTCAGCTCGGCGAGGAAGTGGTAGGCGAGCTGTTCGATGTCGGCGGCGCGCTCGCGCAGCGGCGGCACGTGGATCGGGAACACCGCAAGACGGTACATCAGATCCTCGCGCAGCCGGCCCTGCTTCACCGCTTCCGGCAGCGGGCGGTTGGTGGCGGCGATCAGCCGCACGTCGACACTGACTTCCTCATCGCCGCCGACGCGGGTGAAGCGGCCGTTCTCCAGCACGCGCAGCAGTTTCACCTGCATGTCGACCGGCATTTCGGTGATCTCGTCCAGAAACAGCGTGCCGTGCGACGCATGTTCGAAGTAGCCGACCTGCTGGCGCGCCGCGCCGGTGAAGCTGCCTTTCTCGTGGCCGAACAGCGCCGCCTCGATCAGGTGCGGCGCGATCGCGCCGCAGTTGACCGCGACGAAGATGCCGTCGCGCCGGCGGCTGTGCCGGTGCAGCGTCTGCGCGACGAGTTCCTTGCCGGTGCCGCTCTCGCCGACCAGCAGCACGGTGGCGTCCGTAGCGGCCACCTTGTCGATCTGCCTGTACATCGATTCCATGCACGACGATGCGCCGTAGAGCAGGCCGAAGCGCCGCAACGGCTTCGCGAGCATCCGGTTCACCGTCATGTGGACGTCCTTGCGCTGCCCGCCGTTGCGGCCGGAGCTTGCGACAGGCGGAAACATGTCGGCGTCGCCTGCGACGAAGACGGACGAATGGAAGGGCGAATCGGTCGGCGCATCGGGGGCGGAGTTTCCGGCGGGGCGGTTGTAAGAGCTACTTTAGATGCGGTAACTTTTACGTAGTTGCATGGGCAACAAACAAATTTGCGGCGCGCCGCACTGCGTGGCGGTAGAGCGGTCCCGCGCTGCGGTTGGCACAGAACCTGCCTCGTCATGGCCACGGGCATCCGCCGTCGAGCAGTTTTCCCCCGGACGGCGACATGCGAATCCTATGGAGAAAGGAAACACCATGACGCAACTAACCAAACTTGTACGCGCCCTGCCAGTCATTGCCGTGTTCGCACTGGCCGCCGGCGGTTGCAGCAAGTCCGGCGACAACGGCGGTTCCACGTCCTCGGGCGCAGGCACCACCAGCAGTTCGGGCACCGGTTCGACCGGTGCGCCGGCAGCCGGCACCAGCAGCGGCACCACCGGAGCCGACACCAGCACCGGTACCAGCAGCAGCACGTCCAGCCCGGGCGGTGCGGCTTCCAGCGGTTCGTCGGGAGCAACTGCGCCCGGCACCAGCGGCATGACCAACGGCGGCGCGGGACAGAGCGGATCGGCCACGTCCGGTGCCACCACCACGCCGCCGGGCGGTTCTTCGGGCACGAGCGGTTCGGGCACTGGCGACAACACGTCCTCGGGCACCGGCACTGCCGGCAGCAGCGGCGCGGGCAGCACGACAGGCTCGGGCACCTCGAAGTAAGCGGCGCGCGGGCGGCCCGCGCGCCGCCCGTTTCGCGTCCCGCCTTGCCGGCCGGTCTTGCCGTGTACGCATGATCGAAGCATGCGCGCACGGCGATGCCGGCGGTTAGACCTGCCTCATCAAAATCCCGGATTGCTCCCGAACTAACGCGACCGGGCACGGTCAAGACTTGCGCAAACGATTTTTCGATCGTCGGAGCGCAATGCCAATGACCGTACGTCTCGCCCTTTCCCTTGCCTTTCCTCCACGGCTGTCGTCGGCCGCCGTTGCCGCGTCCGTCGCGGCCGCCGTGCTTCTGCTCGGCGGTTGCGAGCGCCGCAGCGAGCCGCCCAAGCCGGCGGTAAGCGCGCCTGCGGCGCCGAGCGGCAGCATCGAGTCGCCGGACGCGTCCGCTTCCGCCGCGTCGTCCGCGTCGAAGGACGTGCCGCCGCCTTCCGCGACCTTGTCGCCCGATTCCGCGCCCTCGAACGGCGCGCCTCCCGATCCTGCCGTATCGCCCGACGCCGGCGACAAGGCCGCCGCGGCGGTGAAGGCCGGCGGCAAGAAGATCGTCGCGAAGGCGGCCGACGCAACCGACAAGGTGGCCGACGTGATCGACGACAGCGTGGTCACGGGCAAGGTCAAGGCGGCGCTGCTGGCCGACGCTTCGGTCAAGGGTCTCGACATCAACGTGGAGACGCACGGCAACGTCGTCACCCTGAGCGGCAACGTCGACAGCCGGAACCAGGTCGACAGCGCAACGCAGATCGCGCAGCGCATCGACGGCGTCAAGCAGGTGAACAACAACCTCAAGGTCAAGCAATAGGCGCCACCCTTGGCCGGCGGCCGCGTCCGTCGCCGGCGATGCCGTCCGGGCCCGGCGTCCGTGCAGGCGGACGGGCCGCCACCGATTTCGGAAGCATGAGATGCCACATGTACTGATCGTCGACGACGATGCCAACACCCGCGAGGCGCTGGTGGAAATCACCCGGGCGGACGGCTACACCAGCGCCACGGCCGGCAGCATGCGCGACGCGCAGTTGCACATCGCGCGCCAGCGGCCCGACCTGGTGCTGATCGACCTGCGCCTGCCGGACGGCAACGGGATGGATCTGTTCAACGACATCGAG
>JBQCGO010000349.1:0-2777 GCA_051955575.1 Burkholderiaceae bacterium | reverse complement strand
GTCGCACAGCGCGTCGTAGACCGGCATGATGTGGTTGCCGGACAGCGAGAAGATCGTGTCGACGCCGAAGCGCTCCAGCGTCCGCGCGAGGATGTCCGCGCCTCGAATCGTGTTGTCGGCCATCGCCTTCCCTCCCTCGGGTGTTTCGGTCTACGCCGCTTCCGGCAGGATCGTCTCGCCCGGCCGCACCCGCACGAAACGCACCGGCTGGCGCGCGATGTCGAGCGCCCCGCCCTGCTGCCGCACCACGGTGTAGGTCGAGCCGTCCAGGTCGCTGGTTTCCGGGAAGTCTTCGCGGACATGCGCGCCGCGCGAGTCTTCCCGCGACAGCGCGGCGGTGGCGATCACGCGGCTGACCGTGAGCAGGTTCTTCAGGTTCAGCCAGTCGTGCCAGGTCAGGTTGAACGCCGGATCGCGATCGCCGACGCCGATGTCCGACAGCGCCGCGTCGAGTTCAGCCAGCCGGCCGAGGCCACGCGTCAGGCCCTCGGCGGTGCGCAGGATGCCGACGTCGTTCCAGGTGCAGTCGTAGACCGCTTCGCGGATCGCATCGAGATTGCCGGGCGGACGGTCGAACGGCGCGGTGTGCGCGGCGACGCTGGCGGCGCTCGCCGTCTCGTCCGGCGTGCGCAGTTCGCCATGCCTGCCCGTCCACGCCGCCATCGTCTCGCCGGCGATGCCGCCGAACACGGTGGAATTGGCCACGCCGTTGCCGCCCAGCCGGTTGGCGCCGTGCACGCCGCCGGTGTCCTCGCCGGCCGCGAACAGACCGGTCAGTTCCGTCGTGCAGTCGGGACGGAACACCAGCCCGCCCATCATGTAGTGCGCGGTCGGCACCACCTCGACCAAGCCCGCGGCGAGATCGAAGCCGCAGTCGGCGCAGCGCTCGACCATGCCCTTGAACTGCTTGCGCACGTTGTCCGGGCCGAGGTGGCCCATCTGGATGTAGACGCCGCCGTTGGGCGACATGCGACTGGCGCGCATCTCGGAAAAGATCGAGCGCGAGACGATGTCGCGCGTGGCGCGTTCGCCGCGCGGATCGTAGCGGTGCATGAACCGCTCCTTCTCGCCGTTCAGCAGGTAACCGCCGGCGCCCCGCAAGCCTTCCTCGATCACGGTGCCGGTCATCCGCGTGTCGGTCCCGGCCAGCAGGCCGGTCGGATGGAACTGCACCATTTCCATGTCGCGCAGCGGCAGCCCGGCGCGCAGCGCCATCGCCAGCCCGTCGCAGCTCTTCTCGCCGGACGGCGTGTGGTACTTGTACATGGTCGGGCCGCCGCCGGTGGCCAGCAGCACCGCCTTGGCGCGCACCAGCACGAACTCGCCGGTGCGCACGTCGATCATCAGCACGCCGGCCAGCGCGCTGCCGTCGGCGGTCTTGATCAGCTCGATAGCGCGGTGTTCTTCCAGCCGGTGGATGCCGCGCGCCCAGACCTGCTCGGCGAGGCGGTTGATGATCTCGATGCCGGTCAGGTCGCCCTTGTGCACCGTGCGGTCGAAGGTCTGCCCGGCGAACGCTTTCTGGTGCACCGTGCCGTCCGGGTTGCGGTCGAAGAAGCAGCCGAGCTCGTTCTCCAGCTCATGCACCCGCTCGACCGCCTTGGTCACCAGCGTCCACGCCAAATCCTGGTCGGACAGCCACTTGCTGCCTTCGATGGTGTCCATGAAGTGCCGCTCGACCGAATCGCCGGCGGCCAGCGCGACGTTGTAGCCGCCCTGCACCATCCGCGTGCAGCCGGACTTGCCGAGCAGGCCCTTGACCGCGACCGTGATCGACAGCGACGGATCGGCCTGGTGCGCGTGCAGCGCGGCGAACAGCCCGGCGCCGCCGGAGCCGAGGATCAGGATGTCGGTCTGGATGCGCTTCACGTTCGATGCGTTCATGCCGCTCATGCCGTAGTCACTCCGAGCTTGGCCAGCACCTGCGCGCGGCGCGCGTCGGCGTCGCGCTTGACGTCGCGGTACAGGCTGCCGCCGTGGCTGTCCATTGCCACCAGCAGCGGACCGAAATCGCGGATGCGGAATTTCCACAGCGACTCGGGGTTCAGGTCGTCGAGGTCGACGTCCTCGATCTGCTCGATCCAGGTGGTCTCCAGCGCGGCGGTGCCGCCGACGATCGCGAGATACACGCCGCCGAGGTCGGCAAATGCCTGCTGCGAACCCTCGCGCAGACCGCCCTTGCCGATGATCATGCGCACGCCGTTCTTTTCCATCAGCGGCCGGGTGAAGCGCTCCATCCGGTCCGAGGTGGTGGTGCCGATGCAGACCGACGCGTAGCCGGCCGGAAATTCGGCGCTCTTTTCCACCTTCTTCACGTTCGGCGCGGTGTGGATCACCGCGTGGCCGTTGAGGTCGAAGCGCGTCTCGCGGCCGCGGTCGAACATGTGGATCTGGGTCGCGTCGCGGATGCCGAACAGCGTGCGCTGCAGCGTCACGGTGTCGTTCACGCGCAGTTGCCGGACCTGTTCCTCGGTCACCGGCATCGTCAGGTCGTAGTGGGCCATGGTCGAAACCTCTCAGAATCCGTAGGTGACGCCGTCCGGCGTGAAGGTCGCGGTCGCGCGGCGCGCCGAGTGGCACTGCATGTTGACCGCGATCAGGTTCATCGTGATGTGCGTGGCCGCAAGTTCGATATGCACCGCGAACGCGGTGCCGTCGCCGCCCAGTCCCTGCGGGCCGACGCCGAGTTGGTTCACCGCTTCCGACAGCTCGCGCTCCAGCGCCGCGCCGTCCGGGTCGGCGCACTGCGTGCCGAGCGCGCGCGTCGCGGCGCGCTT
>JBQCGO010000348.1:0-3679 GCA_051955575.1 Burkholderiaceae bacterium | reverse complement strand
CGTGGCGTTGTCGGGCCGAGCCGGCGGCGCCATCGCCTCGGCGGCCGGCACCAGATCGGCAAAATGCGCTTGCAAGGCGTCACGCGGCGGCATCTCGGCGGAGCGGGGGAGCGCCTCCGCCGGGCCGCCGCGCAACGCGGCCGCGTGGGCATCGGCCAGCAGCGTCGCCTGGCGCTCGATCTCGGGCTCGCTCATGCCGATCCGCCGCATGCCGTCGCGCAGGGCGGCAACCAGTCCGGGCAGTCGCTCCAGCACGGCCTGCCGCTCGTCCGCCGAGGGTTTCGGCTGCGCGCTCCATATCAGGTCGGCGACCAGATCCGCCGCCTCCCGGCAGGCCGGCGCATCGATGCCGTCGTCGGACGCAGTCCGGGCCAGCACCCGCGGCCAGATGCCCGTCAGGAACGCCGCCACGGCGGGATCCGCCGGCAGCGCGGCGAGCCGGCGCTTCAGCAGCGCCGCAGCGCCGCTGCCCACGGTTTCCCGGCGCACGGTGCGCTCCAGAGCCTCGATGCAGCGCGCCGCGCCGGGTTCGGCCCGGGCCAGCGCACCCGTCACGAAACGGTCGAATTCGTCGGCGCACTGCGTGAACGTATCGACGTCCTCGTCGTACTCCGCGAGAATGCGCCGCACGACACGCCCGATCTCGGCCGCCAGCAACGCGCCGGCCGCACTCGCCGGATCGCGGCGCATTGCGCTCGAGACCAGCCGGTTCAACAGCCGGCGCGCCGGATGCGCGGGCTGTTGCAGCAGGTCGGGTGCGAGCAGGACCGCTTTCAGGAATGGCGCATGCAGCAACGCGACGGCTTCGCGTAGCGCGGCAGGCATGTCGCGCTCGGCCTCGATCGCATCGAACACCACCGCCGCCACGCCGACCAGGACGTTTTCCAGCCGGGTTGCGGATACGCCGGCCAGCGCGGTTCGCCGCGCCGCGCCGGGAGTGCCCGCGTTTGCCGCGGCGAGCGCCTGCTGCTGCCGGAGCCGGGACAGCAATTCCGCCGACGGACGCGCCTGCGGCGCCGCGATGCCGGATGCCGCATGGCGCGGCAGGATGCCGAACATCCGGCGCAATGTGTCGGCCAGACCGTCTGCGCCCGCGCCCGCCTCCAGTCCGAGCGCCTTGCCGAGCAGCGTCAGCAGGCGTGCCATGCCGGGCGACAGCGGCGCTGCATCGGCGGTGCCGGCGGCGGCCGGAACGCTGCCCGATGTTGCCGGCGCGGCGCCGGGCGCCGTCCCGACCATGGCGTTGCCCATCAGCATCGGGTCCTGCATGCGATCGCGCTGCCTCAGGTCGAATTGCGACGGCACCACCGTCAGCCGCGCCTGGATGCCGCTGGCTTCGAAGACCCGGCGGATCGCGAGAAAGTAGTCGGGCACGCGCTGGCAAAACGCGTCGGCGAGACGCTCGAACAGCATCTCGCGCACCGCCGGCTGCGGCACCAGCTCGCGCAGCGCGTCATGCAGCGTGCGCGCGATAAGATAGGGGCGGAACGGGTTTTCCCGCTCGCGCACTTCGTGCTCCTCGTGCACCTGGGCAACCATCAGGTTGATGCGCCCGAGGCTTTCGCGATCGGCCTCGCGCAGGCGCACTACGAGCCGGTCGACCTCGATGTCGCGGTTGACGGTGTCATCGTCGATCAGCGTCAGGCTGTCGGCGGAAAAATGGTCGAGCCCGGGACGCTGCAGCGAATACATCGTCTGCACGGCACGCGCCACCAGGTTGCCGAACATCACGTCGATCCGCTTGTCGAGGATCGCGCCGTGTTCTTCGAGGAACGCACGCGCCCCGGCAAGCGCGGCGCGCTCCGCGCCGGCGGCGATACTCAGCGACTGAACGAGGCCGACCGTCGCGTCTTCGCGCGACTGTCGGGTCAGCGCGGCGAATTGCGCGAGCGCGCAGACTTTCGCCGACTCGATGACAGGAATGGTCGAATGCATGAGACTTTTGCGGAAATGGACATAAAACGATACACCAACTGCATCGTCGGCCGGAAAATTCGGCCGGCGATGCATCGCCGCAACCTTGCCCGCTGCCATCCCTTGCCGGCAACACCTGTCAGCAAACTGTAATACTCGCACTCAATACTTTTCCTGCCGGCAAACGTGCGGCATGCGGTTTCACAGCGAGCGGACGCCCCTGTTGCAGCGAACGCAACGACTTCGCAAGGATGCGAAGTCCCGCCACCGGGCGGCAAGCCGATAACAAATTCAGAACATCGTCGAGAAAACCGTGCGCGTCGTCCGTCGGGACGCGGCGCACCGGCACGTCGGCCATCCCTTTTCAATCGACTCTGCACCAGAAAGAATGTGATGGAAGACCAATTTTCCGATCCCGCCTTCACCGAAGCCAGGAAGCTGATCCAGTCGGCAGTCAATTCGACCTACGCGATGCAGCACGCCAAGAGCGTTGCGATCCGCAAGCAATTGCTCGAGGCGGCGATCCAGAAGCTGACCGAGAGCAAGACCTTCTACATCAGCGACGTGCGCGACATCGCTGCGATGAACAACCGGCCGCTGGATTCGCGCAGCAAGCTGCACGAGCAACTGAACATCCTGAACTGCCGCGAATTCCGGCGCATGCGCGCCGGCGTGCTGGAACTGCTGCCGCTGATGATCCACCGCGCCACCGGCGTGCCGGAAGAGCGCTTCCTCTCGTTGCTGGAGCATGGACGGGCCGAACGCCCGGCCGCGTCGATGGAACCGGTTCCGGCGCTGCCCGCCTCGACGCCGCCCGCGTTGACGGCGCCCGCCTTGACTGCATCGCCGGCCGTCATGGCCGCCACGCCGGCAGTGCCGACTCCGGAAGCGGCGGTAGAGGAAGCGCGGCGCGCAGTCGAAACGCCGATGGATCAGCGCGCGCTCGAGCCGCTGGTGGAACGGCGCGCGCTGCAGGACTTGCCGGTCATCGAAACGCCGGCGGAAGGCCGCCGCTGGCCGCTGCTGGCATCGCTGGCGCTGAACGCGGCCTTGGCAACCGCACTGGCGCTGGCGCTGCAAGGCGGCAAGCCGCAGCCGGCCAAGGCGCTGCCTGCGGCGGCAGCGCATCCGGCCGGCGCTGCGCAGAAGACGGCGTCCGGACAGCGCTACCTGGTCGACAGCGTGCTTCACACCCGCTCGCCGGCCGATGCACTCGGCAAGCTGGCTTCGGTGCTGCCGGCCGAACGCGACGGCGGTAACGCCCGCTACCAGGTCACGGTGCAGATCGAGCAGATGTCCAACTCGGCGGGCGTCCGCCGCCGCAGAAGGTGGGGCGGGCGTGGCCGATGCGACGCCGGCCCCTTCTTTTTTCCTTGCGGCCTTCGATCCGGACCGCCGTCCTGATGCGAAGCGCGATCAACCGGAAGCGTCGATGGCGAACGGATCGCGCCGCCTGGTCTGCACGCACTCTTCCGCCTTGCCCCAATGATCCGGGCCGCAGTAGCGGAACTTGGCGCGCTCGCGGCAGACGATGCGCTCGAACACGTTCGGGTCGCGGCCGCATTCGGCGAGCTGGGCGCGCAGCGCGGTTTGCCAGGACACCGATGCGACCCTCGGGGCGGCGCGCGGTGCGGCGCGCTCGCCGGCATCGTCGGCCTCGCGCCGGGCCACGGTCGTTTCAAACGAACCCGCGCCGGTCGTAGCGAACCCCCCCGCCAAGTATACCGACCATAACAGCGCAACCCGCGCATTGAGGGCCCCCCCT
>JBQCGO010000347.1:0-7318 GCA_051955575.1 Burkholderiaceae bacterium | reverse complement strand
CGCGGCGCAGGCGGTGCTGCTGATCGTCGGCGGCGTGACGGTCCTGCTGGCGTCGCTGGCGATGTCGACCCGCATCAGCATCAAGGTGCAGCTCGCCTGGTCGACCTGCGCGCAGATGGGTTTCATGCTGGTCGAGTGCGCGCTCGGCCTGTACGAGCTCGCGATGCTGCACCTGGTCGCGCACTCGTTCTACAAGGCGCATGCGTTCCTCGCGGCGGGCGGCGTCGTGCGCGACACGCGCGTGCGGCAGCTCGCCGGCGCGCGTAGTCCGCTGCGGGCGGGTGCCGGCGGCACCTTGTCCCGGGCGGTCCTGGCGCCCGCTGTCGGCGTCGCCATTGCCGCGATCAGCGTGCGGGGCTGGCAGGTGCTCGGCATCGCGGTCGAGTTGCCATGGCCATGGCTGGTGGTGATCGGCCTGATCTGGGCGCCGCTGCTGGAGGCGGACGGCCGGTTCGTCTCGAAGGCGACGGTGCGCGGCATGCTGGCCGCCGGCCTGCTGACCCAGCTTTACCTGGCCTTGCACACGGTATTCGCGTGGGCGTTCGCGGTCACGCCGGCAACGGTGCGCCCAATGCCGATGTGGATCGCCGCGGCCGGGACGATGGTCGCGCTGTACGCGCTGCAGGCGGCGATGCGCATGCGGCCGATGCCGGCGCTGCGCCGCTGGTCGTTCGCCGGCCTGTACCTGGACGAGTGGTTCACCCGCTGGACCTTCCGGCTCTGGCCCCGCGCGCTGCCGCGCAAGGTCGAACGTTCGGTCACGGTCGCGGCATCGTCCGCAATTTCCTGAAAGAGGTTCCTATGTCCGCTTCCACTTCCGCCGATCCGGCCCTGCTGCAAGCCGTCCACCACGCCTGCGAACGGATCGCGCCGACATGGCCGCTCGATCGCTTCATCGCCGTCAACCCGCTGTGGGAATACCGCGACCTGCCGCTGCGCGACGCGGCCGCGCGCTGGGCGGCGCTGGCCGGCATCGACCTGTCGGGCGCCGCGGTGGCAGGCGCGGTGAAGTTGCCGTTGCTGGTCGACGAACTCGACGCGCGGCGCGATCTGGCGCACCGGATGCCGTGGCGGGACGCGTTGACGCATGCCATCGGCCAGTTCTGCGGCGACTGGTTCGACCGCGACTTCGCGGTCTGGCCGCATTCCGCGCAGATGTCGCTGTATCGCGCGTGGCGCGAGCAGACCCGGACCGACCGGGGACTGGCGCCGCTGTTCGACAAGCCGGACTGGCGCGCCGCGGCGGCACGGCTGCCGGAGACGCCGGATGCATTGTTCGCTTACGCACAAGCCCGGCTCGCCGTTCCGGACGAGGCCTGGGAGCCGTATCTGGAAGCGCTGTTGCTGAGCATCCTCGGCTGGGCATCGTGGGCCGCACAGTTGCGCTGGCAGGCGCGGCTGGAGGGCGGGGACGACGGCAGCGTGCGCGAATTGCTGGCGGTACGGCTGGCCTGGGAATGCCTGCTCGACGACGGACAGCGCGGACCGGGCAGCGCCCATGCACGCTGGATCAACCAATGGCGCGGGTGGTCCGCGGCGCAGGCGCGGGCCGGTGCGTTGCAGGCGCCGGCGTGGGAACGCCTGAGCCGGAACGAGTCGCGCTACCGGCAGGCGCTGATCGATGCATTGCGCGCACCCGCCGACCTGCCGGCGCCGCAATCGACGCCACATCCGACGCCGCTGCTGCAGGCGGTGTTCTGCATCGACGTGCGTTCCGAGCCGATGCGGCGCGCGCTCGAAGCGCAAAGCCCGGCGGCAATTCAGACCTTCGGCTATGCCGGCTTCTTCGGGCTGCCGATCACCTACCGGCCGCTCGGCACTGCATCCGGCCATCCGCAATTGCCGGGTCCGCTGGCGCCCGCGTGCACGGTGACCGATGCCGGGACCGACGACGCGCCGACCGATCGTCTCGCCCAAACGCGGCGGAACCGGTTGGCGTGGGCGGAACGCTGGCGCGGCCTGAAGCAGGCGCCGGCATCGATGTTCGGCATGGTCGAGACGCTGGGCCTCGGCAAGCTCGCGTCGCTGCTGCGCGGATCGACCGATGCGCCGGCCGAGCAGGCCGGCCTGTCCGCCGCCGAGCGCGCGTGCCTGACGCCGCGGCTGTCCGACGACGCGGGCAACGTCGTTCTGGCGGCGCGGGTATTGCGCACGATGGGATTGACGCGGGATTTCGGCCGGATACTGCTGCTGGTCGGCCACGGCAGCACCAGCGCCAACAATCCCCATGCCGCCGGGCTGGACTGCGGCGCCTGCGGCGGGCACAGCGGCGAAGTCAACGCGCGGGCGCTGGCCGATCTGCTCAACCGCGCCGCGGTGCGCGCCGGCCTGGCCGTGCAGCACGGGATCGAGCTGCCGCCTTCCACCCGGGTCGTGGCCGCGCTGCACGACACCGCCACCGACCATGTGCGGCTGTTCGATGTCGATGGCGTGCCGGCCGGACATCGCTCCGATCTGGCGCGCATCGACGCCTGGCTGACGCAGGCCGGCGCCGAGACCCGCAAGGCGCGCGCGCCGCGGCTCGGACTCGCGCATCTCGCCGCCGATCCGTTGCAACTGGAACGCGCGCTGGTCCGGCGCGCGCACGACCCGGCGCAGACGCGGCCGGAGTGGGGGCTGGCCGGCAACGCCGCCTTCATCGCCGCGCCGCGCGCCCGCACCCGGGGCCGCGCGCTCGACGGCCGCTGCTTCCTGCACGACTACCGCTGGCAGGACGACGCCGACGGCAGCGTGCTGACGCTCGTCATGACCGCGCCGATGGTGGTCGGTCACTGGATCAACTTCCAGTACTACGCATCGGCTGTCGCGCCGGACCGGCTGGGCAGCGGCAACAAGACGCTGCACAACGTCGTCGGCGGGCGGCTCGGCGTGTTCGAGGGCAACGGCGGCGATCTGCGCATCGGCCTGCCATGGCAATCGGTGCACGACGGCGAGCGCTTCGCGCACGAGCCGCTGCGGCTGTCGGCCTTCATCGAGGCGCCGCGCGCGATGATCGACGCGGTCCTCGCGCGGCACGACACCGTCCGGCAACTGGTCGAGCACGAATGGCTGTCGCTGTGGCGGCTGGAACCGGGTGCGGAAGGGCTGGTGGTGGAGCAGTATCGGTCCGGGCGGTGGTGCGCGGTTGCGATGGATGCCGCGAGCCGGTGCGGTCTTGCGCCGGCGGTGGCGGCGTAGGCGCAACCATCCTGCGAAACGCGGCAGCGGGGAGGCGCCGACATCGTCAATCAAGCGCCGGAAAATTGGAACAGGGCATGACGGCCGCTGTCCTCACGTTGACATTGATCGTCGGAAATTGACTCTGCGAAAATTGACTCTGACCCCAATATTTCAATGAACCGTCGCCAGCAACTGTTTCTCGAAGGCCCCATTCCGCGCGCGCTGCTGACGCTGGCGCTGCCGATCATCCTCGCCAACATCCTGCAGACCGGCTACCAGCTGACTGACGCGTTCTGGGTCGGCCGGCTGGGCGCGGCGTCGGTCGCGGCGATCTCGGTCAGTTTTCCGGCCACCTTTCTGGTGATCGCGCTGGGATCGGGTCTGGCGATGGCGGGCGCGACGCTATCGGCGCAATACATGGGCGCAGGGCGGCAGGACATGGTCAACCACGTGGCCGCGCAGACCATGCTGATGGTCGTGATCACCTCGCTCATCTTCGGCGCGCTGGGCTACGTGCTCACGCCTTACCTGCTCCGGCTGCTCGGCGTCGCGCGCGACGTCTATGCCGGCGCGCTCGGTTTCATGCGCGTCTCGTTCGTCGGCATCCTCTTCGTGTTCACCTATGCGATGTTCCAGGCGCTGATGCGCGGCGTGGGCCAGACCAAGATCCCGCTGTACATCGTCGCCGGCACCGTGCTGCTGAATTTCGCCTTCGATCCGCTGTTCATCTTCGGTTGGGGGCCGATACCCGGCCAGGGCGTGATGGGCGCGGCGCTCGCGACGCTGGCCACGCAGGCGCTGGCCAGTGTCATCGGCATGGTCATCTTCCTGCGCGGGCGGCACGGCATCCAGTTGCAGTGGCGCGCGTTCGCGCCGGACCCGGCCTATCTGAAACGCGCGTTCTTCCTCGGCCTGCCCGGTTCGGTCGAATTGTCCACGCGCGCGCTCGGCCTGATGGTCATGTCGTTCCTGGTGGCGAGTTTCGGTACCCTGACCATCGCCGCCTACGGCGTGGGCTCGAACGTGCTGCAGATCGTCACCATTCCGGTGATGGGCCTGTCGATGGCGGTGTCCACGCTGGTCGGGCAGAACATCGGCGCCGGCAACATCGACCGCGCCGCGCGCGTGACCCGGCTCGGCACGATGCTCGGCTTTGTCATCCTCACCGTCATCGGTGCGCTGGCATGGCTGTCGGCGCCGTGGCTGGTGCGCTTCTTCATTCCCGACGATGCCGCCGTGATCGCCGAGGGCGCGCACTTCATCCGCGTCATGTGCCTGGCCTGGGGCGGCATCGGCGTGCAGCTGTGCATCGTGTCGGCGTTTCGCGCGTCCGGCAACATGCTGATCGCGATGACCATCGCGATGGTGTCGCAATGGATGATCCAGTTTCCGCTGGCCTACGTGCTGTCGAAGCACACCGTGCTCGGGAGCGACGGCTTGTGGTGGTCGTTCCCGGTGACCAACGTCGCCGTCGCGCTGGTGTCGGTCTGCTGGTTCGCCAGGGGATCCTGGAAATCCGGCCGCCTGACCGAAGACGACAAGCAGATCGCCGAGATCGCGCAGGAGGCGATCGTCGAGGAGCGGATGCGCTGAGCGCCATCGCCGGCAAGGGCGCGTCCGGCACAACTCTTTTTCCCCGGGGCTGTCCTACCAGCCTGAGATCGTTCCCGCGTGCGCCGCCGTCCCCGCCGGCAATCCTTGGCCCGGCGAGATGGGAGGGCGGCGCGATCGAACAATTCGCTCGTCCGGATGAAAGGAGTTTCCATGCAAACCGTTTCCGAATTGATGACCCGCAATGTCGAATTCGTCGCGCCGCAGGACAGCCTGCAGCGCGCGGCGCAACTGATGGATGAACTCAACGTCGGCGCGCTGCCGGTGTGCGACCGCGGCCGGCTGGTCGGGATGGTGACCGACCGCGACATCACGGTGCGCGGCACCGCGGCCGGCCGGCGGCCGCAGGAAGCGCACGTCGACGAAGTCATGAGCGGCAACGTGCGATGGTGCTTCGAGGACCAAGAGCTGGACGACGTGATGATCCAGATGGCCGACAGCCAGGTGCGGCGCATCCCGGTGGTGTCGCACGACGACGAGCACCGGCTGGTCGGCATCGTCTCGCTCGGCGACGTGGTGACCAAGGCCACCGGCCGCGCGCACGACGAGGATGCCGAGCAGACGGTCGAGGCGGTGTCGTCGCCGTCGCAGCCGGACCGAAGCGGCCATGGTGGCAATAGTGGCGATGGCAGCAATCGCAGCAAGCAAGCGAGCCGGCCCGCGACCGACGTCGCCGGCCGCCGCGGCGACGTGCCGGCGGATGCGTCGATCGGCCGTCCGGATACGACGCGGCAGGCGGGTCTCGACCTGCCGAACGCCGGCGAGGCCGGCAGCGGACTCGGGCACGGCGAGGTGGCGGGCGCATCGGGCGAGACGGCCGGCGGCGGCGCAGGCGCCGAGCGCACCGGCGCGACCGGCGACCCGCGCCGCAATTTCGGCGTCAGCGGCGAAGACATGCAGAAGGACGGCTTGCCGCCGGCCTGAGCGGCGTTCAGGCTGCTTTGTCCCGAGGCACAGCTGGCAAGGCGCGAAAGGGCAGCGATGTAGATCCCTTGCTCAGCACCGGGCACGGACCGCATGCTTCTTGTCGAGGTTGCTGAATCCCGGAAGATGCGGGGAAGTGCGCGAACCGGCTTAAACGCTCCGCACGGGGCCGGGATACTGCGCCACCAGCGGATCGGCGGTGAGCAGCGTGATGCCTTCCACGATGGATTGCGCGACGAGGATGCGGTCGAACGGGTCCTTGTGGATCGGCGGCAGGCCGTCCACGGCGACCGCATGTTCGCTGGCGATCGGCAGTTCGCCGTAGCCGTTGTCGAGCAGTCCGCGCCGCAACAGGCGCGGGTCCGCCCGGAAATCTTCCCGCCCCAGTCCTCGCTTGATGGCGATTTCCCAGAGGCTCGCCGCGCTGAACAGCAGCGCGTTCTGCGGGTCGTTCAGCATGGTTCGCGCGGCGGCCGACAGCCGTTCAGGTTGCCCGGCCGCCCACAGCAGCAGATGCGTATCGAGGAGCAGCTTCAAGCGCCGCCCCCGAACAGGTGCTCGATGACTTCACCGCCCATGCGATCGAAGTCGTCCGGCACGGCGATTTCGCCCGCCAGGAAACCCAGACGCCGGATTTCGCCCGCCGCCGGGGCTTCCAGCGCGGCGACTTTGACCAAGGGTTTTCCGGCCTTGGCGATGACGAATGGTTCGCCTTTAACCGCTTGATCGACCAACCGGGAAAGCTGCGTTTTTGCTTCGTGGATGTTGACGGTTTGCATGGCGGTCTCAATTAAACTAAACCACATTAGTTTAGTTTAATTTGAGCGCGCCTGAAACAAGTATTTCCACCTCCTGCCTGTGCCTGTGCGTGTGCCTGTGCCTGCGTCCGGCGGGAAGCACGGAATCTTCAGGCCGCGTTGACCACGCTGACGTGGCCGTCCTTGCGCACGATGTTGATCCCGACGTTGTTCGGATACCGCTGCAGCCGCAGGTCCACGGTCGCGTCGCCGATCGCAAGATTCTGCAGTTCGACCGTGTCGAGGAAGGACGGCAGTTGCGGGTTGCGGAAGCGGATCTCGCGGCGCGGCAGATCGAACGACAGGCCGAGGCAGGACTGCAGCAGGTAGAACACCGATGCCGCGGCCCAGGCTTGCGGCGAGCAGGCGACCGGGTACAGCGTCGGCCCTTCGTCAGGGCGCTTGTCGAAGCCGCAGAACAGTTCGGGCATCCGGTGCTGGTCCATGTAGAGGCTGACGTCGCGCAGGCCGTGGAAGATCTGCATCGCGCCGGCTGTCAGGCCGTAGCGTGCCATGCCGGCGGCGATCAGCGCGTTGTCGTGCGGCCAGACCGAGCCGTTGTGGTAGGCCATCGGGTTGTAGCGCACTTCCGGCTGGCGGATGGTGCGCACCCCCCAGCCGCAGAAGAACTCGTTGTTCGACAGTTGCTGCGCGACGCGGGCGGCCTTGCCGTCGGTCGCGATGCCGCTCCACAGCGCATGCCCGGCGTTCGAGGCGCCGACCGCGCACGGCCGCTTCTTGCCGTCCAGCGCGAGCGCGTACATGTCGATGTCGTCGCACCAGAAGACGTCGTTGAATTTCTGCCGCAGCGCGCTCGCCTGCTGCTC